>NZ_BAACAP010000084.1:0-15888 GCF_045865695.1 Scytonema hankhaensis NUACC26 | reverse complement strand
GTTATCTTTAGTCGTTATACGAATAAACTTCAAGGATTTCGCTTGGTAGATGGTGAGTATCAAGCGATGAATTTGACAGATGGACGTTTGCTGATGCCAGAGCTGGGTTTAAGTTTGGGATTGTGGGAGGGGTCATTTCGAGAAATTCCGCGATTGTGGTTGCGATGGTGGACTTTGAATGGTGAATTAATCCTTGAACCCTCGGAAGAAGCAATTGCTGCCAAACAAGAAGCAGATGAAGCAAAAAGAAGAGCAGAAAAATTAGCAGAACGTTTGCGTCAATTGGGCATAGATTTAGATGAAGTGGAGTAAGAATTTGAGAGCGATTCGGCAGTATAGCCGTAATCGCTCTCTTATCGCTTCACTTAAAAATCAGAGAAATTTTTTTCTTTTCTAAAATTAAATCGCTATCAAACTGTGATTTTTAACCGATCGCTTTGTACCTGGGAGTCAGGTTCTAGCTTGTGAAACGGTAGCTGCGGCTCATCAAAGGTCGTCATATTAATCATCTGTGGTAATATATCAACGTTTGTGCTTAATATATCCAGGGATACCCACTTCGGTTGAACCTCTAATTGCTTTTTCTCAAGGAGTGGTAAGGTTTTACGCAAAACCTTAATTTCTTAACATAACTTTACAAACGCAGGTTGACGCATTGGTATTACAAAACTTCATACAAGGGTCGTCTGGGACAGACATCCCTCATTTAGGAAAAACTTATGGAATTTGCGTAAAACCTCGGTGCTTTATTGGAATGATATAGTGAGACCCTCATCCCACAAGTTGCCTCAGTATATAATTCATGGAGAAACACAATGCAAAATGCAGTTTTCTGCAATAGAACTTGCACAATTGAGCAATGACCCAAGATAAATTGTGCATCCAAACTAGCATAAATAGTAAATGAATAGCTTTGTCTATTTCTGTATTCTCTAAATTGAAGCAACAGTTAATGGCTTCAAAGACACAAAATTCTCAGATATCGATCGCCTACTTAACTAAATTTTATCAAGAAGTTGCTCGTGAAAGCAAAGGAATATTGTGACAATGGTTATAGTTATGAACCCCGGAACAACAGCAGAAGAAATTGAGCGAATCAACGCAGATATCCTTGACGGGGACATAATACCAGAAAAATCACAAGGTTCCACTAACTACCGTCTAACTAAATATCAGGGAAATACAATGACAAAGATTTTGGTTATCGATCCGGAGGAACGAACTCGCAATATATTTTTAAAATCCCTGAAGTCAGAAGGGTTCGATGCGATCGGTACAGAAAATGGTCTTGTCGGCGTTCAGAAGGCACAAGAGCACTTACCCGATTTGATAATCAGCGAGATTAGTCTGCCAGAACTGGATGGTTACGGCGTTCTGGCCATGCTACGCCAAAACCCTACCACAGCGATTATCCCCTTGATTTTTGTCACTGCCAAATCGGCTCGAACTGACATCCGCAAAGGCATGGAGCTTGGAGCTGATGACTATCTCACTAAGCCTTGTACGTTAGAGGAATTACTGGCTGCGATCGCTATTCAACTGGAAAAACAAGCCTTACTCTGGCAGAGGTTGGTAGCTCATGCTTATCAACGAGTTTCAGAGTCACCATCTACTCATACTGCTAACATTGCACCACAACAGCCTATTTTTCAGTCCGTCCCTCTACTGAGAAGAGTCTTTGACTTTATCGAAGTCAATTATCATCGAGCGATTACCCTCAATGATGTCGCACAGGCAGTTGGTTACTCTCCTGCTTACCTTACTGACTTAGTGCGACAGCATACCGGGCAAAGTCTTTATCAATGGATAATCCATCGGCGAATGGTGCAAGCATACTTTTTACTTTTAAATACTGACCAAACAGTGGATGAGATTGCGACTTGTTTAGGCTATCAAAATGTGGCTAGTTTCTGTCGTCAATTTCGTCAACATACAGGGAAAAGTCCTAATGCTTGGAGAAGCGAACGCCGCCCTTTTTTTAGATTAACACTAACAAGTTCCAAAGAATCGCTTATTGAATCGAAAGATTAGTTCTTGCAACACTATGTTAATACCTTATAAACTAGTAATGCTAAAATTTGAGCGGTTGCAGTCGGCGTTAACTTTATTGAAATTAAAGTAAAAAAATAGTTTTTTGGAGCTATTTAGTATTTCCTTCCTGACTCTCATCGAACTGGGCTTAGAGCATTCTTATAAAAAAGATTTATGCAAGATGTTTCTCAACATCTCCACATTAAGGAGCATTCAATATGGCAATTAACCCCCAGTCATTGCAACCAAGTATGTGGCTTTCTGTCCGAAAAAAACTTCAATCTCGCTGGCTGGTTGGTTTGATTTTATTTGGAGGATGTGCAAGCGGATTGGGTGTCTATCGTGCGATCGCACCGTCTCAAAAAGTACAAAGTCAAACACTGACAGTTCCGGTGGAGCAACGGAGTTTACCAATTACTCTTGCTGCTAACGGTACGGTTAAAGCGGAACGCACAATAAATCTGAGTCCGAAAAGTGCAGGATATCTCAAACAGTTGCTTGTCAAAGAAGGGGATCGCGTTCGTCAAGGGCAAATAGTGGCTTATATGGACGACTCGAATCTTCAAGGACAGTTCATTGAATCTCGCGCACAGGTGGCTCAACAAGAAGCGAATTTGAAGAAGCTGCTCGACGGTAATCGCTCGCAAGAAATTGCTCAAGCTGCTGCACAGTTAGCCGAAGCGCAAGCTAAATTACAACAATTAGAAGCAGGTAATCGAGCCGAAGATATTTCTCAAGCCCAAGCTCGGTTAAGTCAGGCGCAAGCCAAGCTGCGACAAGCGGAAGATGATTTACAGCGCAATCAAAAGCTCTTCAAGGAGGGAGCAATTTCACAACAAACTGTAAATCAGAAGCGAGCGGAACGCGATAGTACACAAGCGCAAGTTAAGGAAGCTCAAGCCGCTTTGAATCTTCAGCGACGAGGAGCACGCACTGAAGAAATTGCTCAGGCGCGATCGCAAGTTGAACAACGGCGACAGTCCTTGAATTTGTTAAAAGCTGGATCTCGTCCGGAGGATATTGATGCAGCACGAGCACAAGTTGAATCTGCACGAGGTAAACTACAAACAATTCAAACTCAAATCAATGACACGATTATTACTGCACCCTTCAATGGCATTGTTACGAAAAAGTATGCCGATCCCGGCTCGTTTGTCACACCCACCACAGCTGGAAGCCTTGTTGAAGGAGCCGCGTCCAACTCAATTTTCACATTAGCAGCAACAAATCAAATTGTGGCAAATTTAGATGAAGCAAAAATTCCACGCATTCAAGTCGGTCAAACAACGAACATCAAAGCTGATGCATATCCCGGTCGTATTTTTAAAGGAAAAGTCAGCCAAATTGCAGCACAAGCATCTACTGTTCAGAACGTAACTAGTTTCGAGGTCAAAATTTCCTTAGAAAAAACCGCTCAACTACTGCTGAAAGCAGGGATGAATGTAGAAGTCGAATTTCAAATTGGGCAACTCGAGCGGGCGATTGTGGTTCCGTCAGTTGCAATTGTAAAGGAGGAAAACGGAGCGGGTGTTTATGTGATGGCTCAAGACAAAAAGCCGATTTTTAAACCAATTGCAATTGGTTTAACTGTGGGCGATCGCACTGAGGTTAAGTCTGGGCTTACAGGGAATGAACGGGTTTTAATTAGCTTTCCACCCGGAATGCAGCCGAAATCGGAATTTCAAGGACCGTTTGGCAATCCAACCAGTAAAAATAGCAGTTCTCAGCCAACGTCTGGGACATAGATTAAATGATTAAGGAACCGCAGCCTGTAGCAGACGAACGCAGATAAATTTGTTTTTAGAAAGTCAAAGATTAAGCGCATGAAAAGGTTTACTGGGAGATTAACACAGCAGATATCGTTGAGTGAAACTTTGGGTATTGCAACTGAGGCGTTGTGGAGCAATAAGCTTCGCACTGGATTGACGATGCTTGGTGTTATTATTGGAATCACATCTGTGATTTCGATTACTTCTATCGGACAAGGTATTCAAAAAAGTGTTGAGCAGCAGATTCAGGGATTGGGAACGGATGTGCTTCAAGTATCTGCAGGTGCTGCTAAAAGTGACAATATCGTGCAGAGTGCAGGAACTTTGAGCACTTTAACTTGGGAAGATGCAAAAGCCATTGCTAAAGAAGCACCGTCTGCCAAACTTGTTTCAGCAACTTTGCAACAACCCGCACAGGTAGTTTATGCCGGAACGAATACAAATACAACTGTTTACGGTACTGACTTAAACTATCCCGATGCTCGCAATACCCATCCACAGATAGGGCGCTATTTCAATCAAGAAGAACTTGATGGATCTGCCCAAGTTGTAATTCTCGGTTCAACGGTACAAAGAACTTTGTTTGGAAATAACTCTGGATTGAATGAGAAGATTCGTGTTAAAGGTGAAATTTATCGTGTTATTGGCATTATGGAAGTTAAAGGTAACCAGGGACCTGTC
The DNA here is from genome assembly GCF_045865695.1 of Scytonema hankhaensis NUACC26. Classification (NCBI taxonomy): domain Bacteria; kingdom Bacillati; phylum Cyanobacteriota; class Cyanophyceae; order Nostocales; family Scytonemataceae; genus Scytonema; species Scytonema hankhaensis. Next base: position 11,407 of record NZ_BAACAP010000084.1, on the reverse strand, counting down.
GATCGCGATGATGCAATTTACATTCCCCTGACAACAATGTCTGCTCGTATTGTTGGTAATAATGCTTTAACTGGTATTTCTGTCAATACAATTTATGTCAAAGGAGAAAATCAAGATGCTCTTGTTGCTGCTCAATTTCAAGTAGGAAATTTGTTAAGGTTACGACATAATATTCATAGCCCTAAAGATGATGATTTTCGCATCAGCAATCAGGCTGATATTGTCAGCACATTTACGGCTGTTGTTGGACTACTCACGCTCATGGTTGTTGCGATCGCAAGTATTTCTCTGCTCGTGGGTGGCATTGGCATTGCAAACATTATGTTAGTGTCTGTTGTAGAACGCACTCGCGAAATTGGGATTCGTAAAGCTTTGGGTGCGACTCATTCCGCAATTTTGACGCAGTTTCTAGTTGAAGCGATCGCAATTTCCACAATAGGAGGTGGTATGGGTGCGGGCTTGGGAATTCTTATTGCTTGCGTTAGTTCTCTAATTTTCAAATTCCCGCTAGTTATTTCAGTTTTATCAATTGTCGTTGGGTTCGGTCTATCTATGGGAGTTGGGTTAGCTGCAGGTGTCATTCCCGCACGAAATGCTGCTCAACTCGATCCGATTGTGGCTCTTCGCAGCGAATGATCCGATGCGTGGATTTTAGATGCGTGGATTTTAGATTGAGAAATTTATCTATTTTAGATTTTGGATTGAGAAATTCATATTTAGACTTAAGTGAGTAAGCAGAAATAAGAAACTCTTACCAATGACAAATGACAAACAACAAATGACAACAATAATTTGGATGGAAGGAATTACGAAAACCTATCAATTGGGAGAAATTACCGTTCCAGTTCTGAGAGGAATTGATTTGGCTGTTGAAGAAGGCGAATTTGTTGCCATTATGGGCGCATCAGGTTCGGGAAAATCGACGTTAATGAATATTTTAGGTTGTCTCGATCGCGTCACAAGCGGACATTATGTTTTTGAAGGTAATAACTTAACGACGTTTAATGACGATCGGCTTGCTTATATCCGCAATCAGCGTATTGGATTTGTGTTTCAGCAATTTAATTTACTTCCACGCGCTACCGCACTAGAAAATGTTATGTTACCGATGGTGTATGCTAATGTTCCAAAATCTGTTCGTCAAGAGCGTGCAAAAGAAGCGCTGAGAAGGGTTGGCTTAAGCGAACGACTTCATAACCTTCCAAATCAGTTATCTGGAGGACAGCAGCAGCGAGTTGCGATCGCACGAGCACTTGTAAATCGTCCGGCGTTGGTATTAGCTGATGAACCGACTGGTTCGTTGGATACTCAAACCTCTCAAGATGTGATGAATGTCCTGACCGAACTTAACGAGCAAGGTATTGCGATCGTATTAGTTACGCACGCTCCAGATATAGCTGCTCAAACGAAACGAGTCATTCGAGTTCAAGATGGATATGTTGTGACTCCAACGACAGGACAAAAATTTAGATGATAAACACCTTCATAAAAACAAGCTAGAGATACAACAATTTCGCTCAAATCTACTGTTTTTAACAATGCAAAGAAGTTCTAAAAAATTGCTCGTACATCGAAAAAATAGTTCTTGTAAACCTTCTAAACGCCTGATAAATTTGTTATATAGCAACCCTAAATCATGTATCCGCTCTCTTCTCTCTTTTCTTCATACTCTTTGCGTCTTTGCGGTTAATAATTTTTACATATCAAATAGGACTGCTATATCTAAAGTTGAATAATGTAATCGCTAAATCAAATCAAAAAAAAGAACTTCCTCCGATTACATTACTTAACTTCGTCATCCTAAATGCTCAATTTTGTTAGCAAATCTCCTTTCCTGTCGGAAGATTACCTAATTAAAAAACCACAGAGACGAGGACACAGAGGAAAGAGAACAAGAAGATTGGTAATTTTCTAGAAGGAAAAGAGTCATTTGCTCGAATTTATCAAACCATATCTGTTCGCACAACAATAAATTAAGTAAGAACTTAAGAGTGAAATATGCAATCCAACAAACACTTTGACACAATTATTCTCGGTTCGGGGCTTGGAGGATCGACTTTAGCTAGTATCCTTGCAAAGCATGGTTTTAGTGTTCTGCTCATCGAAAAAGGTTCTCATCCACGCTTCACAATTGGTGAAGCCATGTTACCCGAAAGTGCAATGTGGATGTGGATTGTAGCAGAACGTTACGGTATACCAGAACTCAAGAATTTGACTGATGTAAAAGCAATGCGCCAACACGTTTCATCAGGCTGCGGTGTGAAGCGCTTACTTGGGTTTGTTTATCATGATGAAGGCGAGAAACAAAACCCAGATCGGACACACCAGCTGATCTCACCAGATTTTCCTTTGACATCTGAGAGTCATCTTTTCCGCCCAGATGTTGACCATTATATGGTGAAAGTCGCTCAAAGTTACGGCGCTGTTTATCGTGAATTAACAGACGTTCGGGAAATTAATTTTCATGAAGATTACGTACAGGTAAGAACAAAAGATGGCGAAGAGTATACTTGTCGTTTCTTAGCAGATGGTTCGGGCTTCCGTTCGCTAGTCGCAGAGAAATTTAATTTGCGAGAAAAACCAACCCGTTTAAGAACCAATACTCGCGGTATTTTTACTCATGTAGCTAATTTACCTGCATACGATGACTGTGTACCTAAAGAAGATTTACCAGGACTGAGTTGTAAATGGCATGAAGGTACATTGCACCATGTCTTTGATGGAGGTTGGATATGGGTGATTCCTTTTGATAACCACAGTCTTTCCGAAAGCCCTCTTTGTAGCGTTGGGATGATGCTCAATGGTTACAAGTACCCTAACAAAGGTTTAGATCCCGAACAAGAATTTTACAGTATTGTTGAGCGTTTCCCCAGCATCGCCAATCATCTCAAAGACCTCAAACCAGTCCGTAAATGGGTAAGTACCGATCGCATTCAATATTCATCCACAAAATCTGTAGGACATCGTTTTGCGTTGTTGAGCCATTCTCAAGGTTTTATCGATCCTCTCTACTCCAGAGGCTTTGTTAGCACCTTTGAAAACGTTCATGCTTTAGCAAGTCGATTGATAGAAGCATTAAAAGATGATGACTTCTCCGTTGAACGCTTTGCCTATGTAGACAGACTGCAAACAGCAAAACTGAATCACAACGACCAGTTAGTATACAATACTTTTCGCTCAATGTCAGACTTTTCGCTATGGAATGCGATGACTCAACTTTGGCTAGCTTATCTCATTCTCAGTGATATCTGCTTATTCCGTAGTTGTCTGAAATGTTTATCGGGCGATCGCTCATCAGCCTTTATCGATCTGGATAAAGAAGAACCTTATTTTATGGCACAAGCTCCTTTTACACAAGTTTTCCAAGCTGTTATGGACGGTTATGACGCTTTGCTAGATGAGGTTGATGCAGGAAAAATGACTGCAGAAAAAGCGGCTAATCATATGCTTTCGCTCTTGAAGCAGTCCGATATGCTCCCACAATCGCTTTATCCTTGGGGAGACCCCGCAGCACGACATCTAGATTTAGCTGCAAATCCGCAGTTAGCTGAACCATTGCTCTTTTCAGAACTAGATGATGCATCATTAACAGTGCTGCAAAAATTATTGAACGTTCAAAAACCTCAACTTGCACAAGTCAAGTAGTTTTTAGTGGTTCTGCAGTTCAAAATTAAAGAAAGTTAGGGTACACAGACGTTAGACTTACCCCCCTTAATCCCCACGCATGAAAGGGGGGAAACTGAAAATCGCTTAATTCCTCCTTAAAAAGGCTACGGTGTACATACAAGTAGATTTACCCCCTTAATCCCCCCTTGGAAAAGGAAACTGACAATCAAGTTCCCTCCCCTTGTAAAGGGGAGGGCTAGGGTGGGGTAAAACTAAAGCTAAAACCTCGATTTAATTACAGCAGGAGATAAAAATATGCAGATCGAATTGCACTCTTCTATTCAACAAAAAAAGATTCCCAGACCACCTGCATTACCCATCACCGGGAGTATGCCTTTTATAGGCAAGAATATGCATCTGGCATTTACCAAACTAGCAAAAGAATATGGTAATGTTTTCCAGGTACGTATGTTTTTTCAAAATGTAATTGTACTTAATGGACTTGAAACTATCAGACAAGCTTTGTTAAAGCAACAAGAAAATTTTGCTGGTAGACCGCAAGTTTATATTATAGAGAATGCAATTCGTGGTAAATCTATTGGAGGTGCAGATTATGGTGTACTCTTCAAAAGACACCGTGAGATTGCTATTAGCGCTCTACATACGATTTTGGAAAACAACACAGCCGAACAGGAAATTATAGAAGAAGCCAATGAACTAGCAAATATCTTTCTAAGCTACGGAAGTCAACCTTTCGAGCCAGAAGTTGATATAGGTCTATCTGTGACAAACTATATGTCCAGAATGTTGTTTAAAGAAAAATTTAGTCGTGATAATGAGGATCTAATTATCTTTGTTAAAAATGCCCAGTCCTTTACAAATAATAATATAAGTGCCATCTTTTTTATCTCAGTCATGAGCCTTCCTTTGTTTAAAAAAGTCAACAATCTCCAGAAGCTTTTTAAACAAAAATTAGGAAAATGGCAAGAAGCTACTAATCTGGCAGAAAGTTTGTTTCTGAAAAAATTACACGAGCATCAAGCATCTTATAACCCTAATAATTTACGAGGTATAGCAGATGCTTTGATGAAAGCCGCTAGTGAGATAGACGAGTCAGAGAAACAAACCCTAGACCTTACTAAAGAACGGATTGTCGAAGCAACCGTACAGGAAATGATGGGAACAGGAACACAACCTGTTGCTCCTATTTTAAGGTGGGCTATCCTTTATGCGATCGCCTATCCAGATATTCAAGACAAAATTCATCAAGAATTAGACACAGTTATAGGTAGAGAGCAGCCCGTGCGCTATGAAAAACGGACAAAATTACCATTTACGCAAGCTTGCATCCATGAAATTTTGCGACACGCTCCTGCTTTTCCAATGAGCATTCCTCACGCTGCGACTGCTGATACAACGATCGACGGTTACTTCATTCCAAAAAACACTCCTGTGTCTATCAATCTGTATAGTTTAACCCGTGACGATCGCTATTGGGAGGAACCTGAAAAATTCAACCCGTATCGATTCCTGACTGAAAGTGGAGAAATTAGAGAAGATCTCTTAGATAAGTACTACCCATTTGGTCTTGGAAAACGTCGATGTCTTGGAGAGTTCCTAGGGCGTCTTGCAATCTTCTCGCTTCTGACCAATCTGATGCATAAGTGTAAATTTGAAAGGGTTGCTGACGAGAAGTTGAGTTTTGAAGGTATGCCAGGAGCCGTTGTTACGCCAATGCCTTATAAAGTTATAGTCAAGCCCCGGTTCTAGATTTGTGTTTTCTAGGGAAAGTAAAGGTTTGATTTTGTTCAACTTTAGTCTATATCATCTAAGAGGTAATAACATGCAAATAGAATTGCAATCTTCCATACCGTTAAAAAAGATTCCGGAGCCACCCGTATTACCTATTATTGGAAGTTTCCCCTTCATTGATAAAAACCAACATCAATATATATCATTCACCAATCTAGCGAAAAAATATGGTAATGTCTTCCAAATACGAGTTTTTTCCCGAAAAATTATTGTACTCAATGGGCTAGAGACTATTAGACAAGCTTTAATCAAGCAGTCAGAAGATTTTGCTGGTAGACCAAAGTTAAGCATTACTAAAAAGGTCGTTAGAGGGAGGAATATTGGTGGCAGAGATTACGGTATGACATGGAAAAGGCATCGTGAAATTACCGTTAATGCTTTGCATATGTTCCTCGAACGCAAAACAACATCTATTGAACAACAAATTAGAGAGGATGCTGTAGAGTTAGCAAATATCTTTCTGAGCTACGGAGGTCAAGCTTTTGAACCAGATATGGACATAGGTCTATCTATTACAAACATTATGTCCAGAATCTTGTTTGGTGAAAAATACAGTCGTGACAATCAAGACCTTGCAGCCCTTGTCAAATTCACTCAATTAGCTAGCCGCAATGGCATAGGGTCTTTAAGATTTGATTTTCTGCCAAAACCTCCAAATATTTTCCAAAAATTTCAGAAATCGATAGATGGCGTTTTGGAGAATTTAGTACTGAGTAAGTTAGAGAAATATCGTGATTCATACAACCCCACAAATTTAAGAGGAATGGCAGATGCTTTATTAAAAGCTGCTAGTGAGATCGGTGAGTCAGATAAACAAACTTGGGGTCTTACCGAAGACCTGATTGTGACAGGAACATTACAAGAAATGATGGGATCGGGAACGCAACCCGTTTCTCCGATACTCAGCTGGGCTATTCTTTATGCGATCGCGTACCCAGAAGTTCAAGCTGAGGTTCAGCAAGAATTAGATGCAGTCATTGGTAGAGAACAACAAGTTCGTTTTGAAGACAGCACAAAATTGCCATTTACACAAGCTTGCATCTATGAAATTATGCGACACGCTCCTTATTTTCCCACTGCTCTCCCACACGCTACAACAACAGACACCACCATCAATGGTTACTTTATTCCCAAAAAAACACCTGTCTACATCAATCTATATAGCTTGACCCGCGACGAGCGTTATTGGGAAGAACCAGAAAAATTCAACCCGCATCGATTTCTGACCGACAACAGACAAATTAGAGAAGACCTCTTAGATAAATACTACCCATTCGGTCTCGGAAAACGCAGATGCTTTGGAGAATACTTAGGTCGTCTTGAAGTATTCCTATTCTTCACCAATTTGATGCATCAATGCAAATTTGAAAAAGTTCCTGGAGAAGAGTTGAGCTTTGAATGTCAAACAGGAGCCGTAACAATGCCCAAGAAAAACTACAAAGTTATAGTCAAGCCAAGGTTCTAGAAATTCATCTGCGTTCGTCTGCTACAGGGTGCGGTTAATTCCTTCTGTAGTAAAAAACTTTGATTGAAAACATAAAATCAAATAGGAGATAATATGCTGCAATTAGAATTACAGTCTTCCAAAAAATCTAAAAAAATCCCAGGACCACCTATCTTACCTGTTATCGGAAGTTTACCCTTCATAGACAAACACCAGTATCTCTCATTTACTGATCTAGCAAAAAAATATGGTGATGTCTTTCAAGTACGCATCTTTTTCCAACCCATAGTTATCCTCAATGGACTTGAAACCATTAGACAAGCTTTACTAAAACAGCAAGAAGATTTCGCGGGTAGACCGCACTTTTTTACCTTACTGACTGCAATTAAAGGTAGGACTATTGGAGGTAGAGATTACAGTTTGCTGTGGAAAAGACATCGTGAAATTGTTGGTAACGCTCTGCATATGTTCGTTAACAACAAAAAAGCAGTTATTGAACAGCAAATCATAGAAGACTCCGTTGAACTAGCAAATATCTTGTTGTCCTATCAAGGTAAAGCTTTCGATCCAGAATTAGACATCGGTCTGTCTGTAGCAAATGTTATGTCAAAAATCTTATTCGGAGAAAAATACAGCCGTAACGATGATGATTTTATTACCTTTGTAAAATGCGCTCACTATTTTAGTGATAATTCTGCAGGAAACCTCATCGCTGATTTCTTACCGCAAGCCCGCATATTTCCCGAACAAGGATTACAAAAACGTCAATACGTTCTTGATGCTTTGGAAAGGGTAGTTCTCCAGAAATTAAATGACCAACGAACCTCTTACAACCCCGAAAATATGAGAGGAGTCATAGATGCTTTAATAAAAGCTGCAACAGAGGTAGACGAGTCAGAAAAACAAAACCTGGGTCTCACCGAAGATCTGATTGTGGAAGGAACACCACAGGAAATGATGGGAACCGGACTACAACCTAGTGCTCCGCTCATACGCTGGGCGATCCTTTACATGGTTGCACATCCTGAAATTCAAGCTAAAGTTCAGCAAGAACTAGACTCAGTTATAGGTAGAGAGCGATCGGTTCGCTTTGAAGATCGCGCAAAATTACCATTTACAGAAGCTTGTATCCATGAACTTTTGCGCCATCCACCCCATTTTCCCTTTGGTCTCCCGCATGCTACAACCCGTGACACCACGATCGATAATTACTTTATTCCAAAAAACACTCCTGTCATCGTTAATCTCTATGGCTTAACCCGCGACGATCGCTATTGGGAAGAACCCGACCAATTCAACCCGTATAGATTTCTGACCGAAAGCGGAGAAATCAAGGAAGATCTCCTAGATAAGTACTATCCCTTCGGTCTTGGAAAACGCAGATGTATTGGAGATTACTTAGGACGTCTTGAAATCTTCTTATTCTTCGCCAACCTGATGCAGAAATGCAAATTTGAAAGGGTTGCGGGAGAGAAGTTGAATTTCAAAGGTACGCCGGGAGCTCACGTACTACCAGAGAGCTACAAAGTTATAGTTCAACCTCGATTTTAGACTTGAGTGAGTTGAGTGTGAATCAGCAGAAATTGAAATTTAGAACAAAGCAAACAATAATTAGAGGTAAATATGACCCTTCATCCCCCAGAACCATTTCGGATTAAGATGGTTGAACCCATCAAACTACTCGATCGCGATGCTCGTGAAGCAGTGATACGTCAAGCTAACTATAACCTGTTCGGTTTGCGCTCGGAAGAGATTTTCATTGATTTGTTTACAGACTCTGGTACTAGTGCGATGAGCCAGACACAGTGGGCGGCTATGCTGGAAGGAGATGAAGCTTATGCTGGCGCTCGCTCATATTTCCGGCTAGCAGAAGTTATACAAGACATTTTCGGCTTTTCATATTTCTTACCCACCCACCAGGGTCGAGCAGCAGAAAACATTTTAAGCGCCTGTCTGGTCAAACCGGGTCAGTATATTCCTTCTAACACCCACTTTGATACTGGTTATGCTAACATTAGCGCTCGCGGAGGTCACCCTGTCAATCTTGTCATTGATGAAGCTCACAATCCTACTTTGTACCACCCTTTCAAAGGGAATATGGACATTCAAAAGTTGCGAGACTTTATTAAACAGATAGGACCAGATCGAATTCCCTTTGGCATGATTACCGTGACCAACAATGCAGGAGGCGGTCAACCAGTTTCTATGGAAAATCTCCGAGCAGTTTCTAAAACATACAAAGAATTCGGGATTCCATTTTTCATAGATGCTTGTCGGTTTGCAGAAAATGCGTACTTCATTAAACTGAGAGAACCCGGTTATGTGGATAAAACCCCTTTAGAAATTAGCCGTGAAATGTTTGCTTTAGCCGATGGTATCACCATGAGTGCCAAAAAAGATGGCATTGTGAACATTGGTGGCTTCATAGCTATGAACGATAAAGAGCTTTTTGAGCAAGCACGCAATGAATTAATTCTCCGCGAGGGATTTCCTACATATGGAGGATTAGCAGGTCGAGATTTAGATGCAATGGCTGTTGGCTTGCGTGAAGTTCTTCAGGAAGACTATCTCGCCTATCGTATAGGACAAACGGCATATCTAGCACAGCGTCTGCGGGAATTAAAAATTCCAATTATTGAGCCACCAGGAGGGCATGCAGTTTATGTGGACGCTGGACTGTTATTACCGCATATCCCTCAAGAACAGTTTCCCGCTCATGCTCTGACAGTAGAACTTTATTTAGAGGGTGGAATACGCACAGTAGAAATAGGCTCACTAGGTTTTGCTCATCCCGATCCACAAACAGGTCGAATGGTATATCCCAAGTTAGAGTTAGTTCGTTTAGCACTTCCAAGACGGGTATACACCCAAACTCATTTAGACTATGTAGCTGAAATATTTAGTAAAACTGTGGTGCGACGCGATCGCATACCTGGATATCGGCTGATTTATGCACCTAAGCTGATGCGCCAATTCACTGCTCAGCTTGAGCCAATGAGAGTAGATACTCCGAAGTCAGAACCATCTTTAGAACTTTCAGTACTCCAAGTTTAGCCAATAAAGTTCTTGTGGTGCGGGCAATCCTGCCCGCCACTAATACAAGACGGGCGGGGACGCCCATGCCACAAGATTTGGTCACTAGTCACTGGTTACTGTTCACTGATTTGAAGAGGGTAAAAATGGACAATATTATTATCGTTGGAGCTGGACTTGTAGGTTCTTTGCTATCTGTGTACTTAGCACGTGCTGGCTTTAAAGTCAAGGTATATGAGCGAAATTCAGATCCGCGTCAGATTAACCTGCCATCGGGTCGTTCTATAAATATAACCCTATCTGAACGAGGTTTCCGCTCACTCAATGCTGTAGGTGCGGGTGACATAGTGCGCGAGTTATGCATTCCCGTTTATGGTAGAATTATGCATGCCCAAGATGGCGAACTAACTTATCAACCTTACGGTAACAATAAAGAAGCTATCTATTCCATTGGACGTGAGGACTTGAGTAAGGCGCTTCTTAGTTTTGCAGAGCAGCATGAAAATATTGAATTTTATTTCAATCAAAAATGTATCGACATTGATTTGCCCACAGCCAGCCTGAAATTGCAAAACCTAAAAACAGAGGAAATCACTCAAGTGCAAGCAGATAGAATTTTTGCTTGTGACGGAGTGCATTCTCCTATACGACACAAGATGCAGCGATTGAAACGCTTCAATTATTTCCAGGAATATCTCGAGCGGGGATACAAGGAGATTATCATCCCTGCAGGTAATGATGGCTGTTGGTCACTAGATAAAAACGCCATACATATTTGGCCACGGGATAATTTTATGCTCATCGGTTTTCCCAATCTAGACAAAAGTTTTACTCTATCATTGCACCTGCCCTATGAAGGGGAAATTTCCCATAATTCTACTGCATCACCAGACGCCCTGCAAAATCTTTTTGAAACTTATTTCCCTGATATATGGTCGCTCGTGTATCCTAACCTTGGAGATTATTCCAACAAACCAGTGGAAGCAATGATGACTATTAAATGTTTTCCCTGGAGTTATCAGGATAAGGTGTTACTTATTGGCGATTCTTGTCACGCTATTGTTCCTTCATACGGTCAAGGTGCGAATGCAGGCTTTGAAGATTGTCAGTTATTGACTAAATGTATCGAACAGCATCCAGCTGATTGGCAAACAGCTTTTAGACAATATGAGACGCTGCGTAAACCAGATATGGATGCGATCGCAGATCTCTGCCTAGAACACTTTACGGTACTTACAAAAATGGTAGGCGATCGCGAGTTTCTGGAGCGAACAAAACTAGAAAGACAATTACAGAAAATGAATCCTGAATTTGCATCACTTTACTACAATATTTCTTTCACGTGTATGTCCTATTCAGAAGCTCTAAAGATTGAGCGATCGCACCAACAGATGATAAGTCAGATGACAGAAAATCATGCGAAAAGAGAAGTCTCAATACTTGTCGGTTAAGCAAAAATCCGAAAACACGTAGGTTGGGGAGCCACAAAAAGTGCGGGGGTTTCCCCCGTTG
>NZ_BAACAP010000083.1:0-15437 GCF_045865695.1 Scytonema hankhaensis NUACC26 | reverse complement strand
AGCATTGCTTCCTGTCCTTGAATACTCGTAATTGAAAACGGCTGCCAGTTTGTAAGATGGGCAGGACAATTCATCCATTCGGAAAATATTTTTGAAAAAAGATCCAAACGTCTTTAGTATAGTAATCTTTAAAGTTTCTATAAGATGAGTGATGAAAATAAATAATTATTGTCATGACTTCACTTAAACATAAGTTAAATGTTTTCTGACGTTTTCGCTCACCAGTAGAGAGTAATTCTTGTTGCCATTTTTTTTCAAAATCTCTACAAAAATTATCTACATCACATGCGGAGCTTCTCTAATTCCATATTTTTGATCTCGGTTTTTGAAAAATTACAAAATCAAAGTCTGACCAAAGCCTTATTTTAAATCTTCCGGAGACACAATTCGTGAATAAAGTTCTTAACTGTTTGGCAAGTGACAAAAAGAGCAGATATTCGCATGTCTGGATTATGCTCGCGATTTGGCAAATTTTGAGACGATTGCATCGTAAGTTTAACATTTTTTATGGATCGATAAGTCCCCGCTTCTATTGGGCAGTTTTTGCGGGATAGCGGTTATGACGTGTTGATTTTGAAAGACTATATTCCAATCGAGTCTTCTGATGAAATTGTGATTGCCAAAGCACAGCAATTGGGTGCAATTTTAGTTTCACGCTCATGGAGATTTTGCTGACATTGTTACGTATCCTCCTGCTAATTATCGAGGTATTATTTCGATCCAACTTCGGAATCATCCTGAAATTATTCCTCTACTGATGCAGAGGTTGGTGGATTATTTGTCTAACCACAGTGATACGGAACATTATCAAGGCAAGTTATTCGTTGTTGAAGTAAATAGAATTCGCATACGAGAGTAAGGTTGCGCGATCGCACAAGGATCTACGCTAATGTTATCTATACTGATGCGATTGTAGATGGAATTGGCTCAATTACTACGACTTCAGCCTTTGCATGAGGTAAATCATAATTGTTTAACCGGACATGATATCAGTGACTTTTAGGTATACTTTATATCATCCTTGTTTTTTAGACTCTTTCCCGCACGATTCTCGACTAAAATTTACTGATTTATTGGAAGTAACAATTTTTTGTCATCTATCCAAATGTTGTTGTCGATCTACAACGTTAGCGTTAATGTTAGAGATATTAACTAACGTAAACAAATTTTATTAACACTTGTATACAACGAACTTACAGAAATTTATTTCTTACTCTTGTAGGTCTAAATAGACCTTCAACTTAAATTAAGTAATTAAGCAGAAATAAACTGAACTACATTACAAAATGTAAACATATTGGAAATCCTTATCAAGGACGAATGACTAATGACGATCTTGACTAGTTAACTTTAATTGTGCAGACTTGCTTATGGACTCTAGCCTGTTTTTAACAGCAGACGATCGCCCCATCTCTCTTGGACAAGCATTAAGATACTTGGAGGCTGCGGGGAAACTTGAGCCTGTGATTTGGGAAATTATGCGCCAACACGTCTTAGAAAAGGAACTACAAACCCTAGAAGATATTGATATAAGTTCCGATTTAATCGAACAAGTGGTCATTGATTTTCGATTAAACAATCAGCTAACTGATTCTGCTAGTTTTCAACAATGGCTAGCTCAGGAAGGTTTAGATTACTCAACCTTTCGTAGGGAAATTGCTTTTAGCCTCAAGTTGGAAAGACTAAAAGCTCAAGTGACTGAGCCAAACATACAAGAGTATTTTATCGAACGCAAGATATTTTTAGATCGGGTAGTGCTATCACGACTAGTTGTAGAAGAACAAGCACTTGCTGAAGAGTTGAAAAGTCAAATTCTCGAAGATGGTGCTAGGTTTGAGGAACTTGTTCGGGAGTATTCTGTAGCAGATGACCGGATTTTCAATGGCATGATGGGAGCAATTCGCAAAGGTACATTACCAGATGTACTTAGGGCTGCAATTAATTTAGCAAATCCTGGGGAGTTGATAGAACCAGTGGAAGTAGAGGGGCTTTGGTATTTAGTTCGCGTTGAGACATTACTAGATGCTACGTTAGATGAGCAGTTGAAGCAAGAGCTAGAGAATGAGCTTTTCGAGCAATGGTTAGAGGAGAAAATTCAAGATATGAATGTCAAGCTACAGGTTCAGTTCTAGTGATGAATTATGGACTTACAAGCGAACTTACCATGGGAAAAGTTGCCTCTGTGCTTGCTACAACCCGAGCAACAAATAGAATTAAGAAATCAAGCAGAAACTCGTTGTTATAAAACAGGAGATATAATTTGGTCTACAGAGAAACCTGGAAGTCAATTTTTAATGATTTCCGGAAATGTGCGTCTTAGGGAAGATGGCAAACCTAAATCATTAGCAACATTAAAACCAGGAGATTGGTTTGGAGATTTACTAGAACTTTCTGGACATTTTAAAGCTGTGGCGTCTACCAAAGATGTGGTAGTAATGCGTTGGGATGCAGCACTATGGCAGCAAGCCTCTTATGTAGAAATCAATCGCTTTTGGCAGCAAGAGCGATCGCGTTATCAGCCTTATGACCCTAATTTACCCCAACCAGTCTCTGGCTATCCATTTATCTTGAGTCCCAACACAGCTGCTGCTTGTTTAACAATGGCAGCTCAATACTTACAAAGTCCTATCCAGTTGGAGTTCGTACAGCGTCAACTGCGGGGACAGCAACCTAAAGATGTGATGGAAGCGGGTGAAAAACTGGGGTTACAACTGCGACAGCTACAAGTGACTTGGAATGATTTGCACTCATTAGTCTTTCCTGCTTTGCTGCTTTGGCAACCCCCCCTTCATCCCCCCCTTGCCAAGGGGAGGAAAGAGGAGGGGTGGGTTGTTATGTATGGCGTTAAAGGTAACCGTTTAATTATTGCTAATTCTACTAACTTAAGTAAAACTTGCGTTAGCGTTCCTCAAAAGATGGTTGAGGAAAACTGGAATGGGCAAATTTGGCAAGTAGAACCAATTCAAAAGCAGGAGAAATTTAGCCTAAGTTGGTTTATCCCTGCTATTTTGCGTTACCGTGGTTTGCTAGCAGAAGTCCTGTTACTTTCTTTTGCCTTGCAATTGTTGGGGTTAGCAACGCCAATAATTACTCAGTTCATTATTGACAGAGCATTGGTGTACGGCAACCGTGGTACTTTGGATGTGATGGCGATCGCTCTCCTGATTGTTGCTCTTTTTGAGGCAATTTTGGGCATCTTACGGCTATTTATCTTTACCCACACTGCCAACCGTCTCGATTTGAGTTTATCCTCTCAATTGTTTCGTCAGCTAATGCGCCTACCCTTGACTTATTTTGAATCGCGACGGGTAGGCGATACCGTTGCTAGAGCGCAGGAATTGGAAAATATTCGTCAGTTTATGACAGGTACAGCCTTAACTGTCATCTTGGACAGTATTTTCTCCGTGGTGTATCTAGCATTAATGTTTTCTTACAGTGTTACCCTCACATGGGTAGCTTTAGCTGTGATTCCCCTGTTTGCTGCTTTAACTTTAGTAGTCACACCAATACTGCGCCGTTGGCTAAATGAAACTTTCGATCGCGGTGCAGATAGCCAATCTTTTTTAGTAGAGACAGTCACGGGAATTCATGCTGTAAAAGCTCATGCTGCTGAACGAAAATCTCGCCGACGTTGGGAAGGCTTATTTGCGCGTTATATCCGCACGAGTTTTAAAGCTTCCACCACTTCTAATATCGGCAGTAACATTGGCGACTTTTTAACGAATTTTTCCTACTTAATTATTCTTTGGTTTGGAGCCGGACTCGTCATCGAACAAAAGCTGACAATTGGTGCATTAGTTGCTTTTCAAATGTTAGCGTCTAGAGTAACAGATCCACTGCTGCGGTTAGTACAACTTTGGCAAGAATTCCAGCAAGTTTTGCTGTCTGTGGATCGGCTAGGTGACATCCTGAATTTTGCCCCTGAAGCTGAACCCGGTTCTGGCGTCGTTTTACCACAGTTAAAGGGGAAGGTACATTTTGATAAAGTCTTTTTTCGTTATCAAGAAGACCAAGCAGAACCTGTTTTGAAAGGTATTTCTTTCACTGTGCAACCAGGAATGTTTGTGGGAATTGTGGGGCGTAGCGGTTCTGGTAAAAGTACTCTTTCTAAACTTTTAAAACTGCTGATATTGGCTCTTTGCGGCAACAAATTAGCGTTGTCCTTCAAGAAGATTTTCTTTTTGATGGTACTATTTCCGAAAATATCACCTTCGGTGATGTAGATATTACAGCAGAACAGGTAAAAGAAGCAGCACGACTAGCGGTGGCTCACGATTTTATCAACAAACTGCCCCACAGCTACGAAACAAAAATTGGAGAGCGGGGAACCTCCTTATCCGGCGGACAACGACAACGCATTGCTCTATCGCGTTTATTCCTTTCCCAAGCCCCGATTTTAATCTTAGACGAAGCGACAAGTGGCTTAGATAGTGAGACAGAACAAAAGGTGTTACAAAACTTACAGGAGGTGAAGGGGGCGCGAACAGTATTTATGATTGCTCATAGATTTGGAGCGTTGAAACGAGCCGACTTGATTTTAGTATTAGAAAAAGGGGAGATTGTGGAACGAGGCAATCACGAAGAGTTGCTGCAAAAAAGAGGCGTGTATTGGGCGTTGTATCAACGGCAGATTGCTAGTGTGTAATGGTATGATTGTTAATGTTTGGAAAAATTAGTTTAAAAAGTTAAGGCTTGTACAAAGAGTTAGAAGTTAAAATGACGCATTTTCACAGTTATTTTCAGCTATTTTTGACTCTTGAAAGAGAGAATAAAATTTAGGTAATAGATTCAGCTTAGTCAAGTTCTAGCTTTAGCAATAAGCTAGCTAAAAGCCAGCAAAACAATTTCTGAAATCACCTTTAAACTTATGGGATTCTTTGATTCTATCGGTAATGCTTTTGACAAAGCCAAAGACAAAGCCAGCAACGTTATAGACACAGGTCGCGATCGGCTAAGAGACGCGGCTCAATTGCCTGGTAGAGCCGTTCATAGCGCTGCTAGCACCGTCTACCATGAATTGAACGATGCCAAGAATTTAGCTAGTAAAGCCAAGAATAGCGTTGTCAGCACTGCCCGCAATATCAACTTGAGTGATGTTGGTCATACTGTCTTAGATGGAGCAGGTTTCATCCCAGTTGTGGGTGCTGCTGCGGATGTGGCTAATGGTGCTTGGTATGCGGCGGAAGGCAACTGGAAAAATGCTGCTTTCTCTTTCGCTGCTGCTGTTCCCGGAGTCGGTGATGCTGCAGCCGCCGGTAAGCTTGGTTTTAAGGCAACTCAAGGTGTACAAAAACTTGCTCGATCTGGGACCAGAGCAGCCAACGTCGTGAATTTTGGGGCTGTTGCTGAAGGCACCATTGTTGGTGGTCACTACGCGCTGCAAGGAGATTGGAAAAATGCTGGTTTATCCTTTGCTTCATCAGCAGCTCCAGCAGTAGGAAGTGTCACTAGAAGACACGTAGGGAAACATATAGGAAATCGGCTGGCGGACAAACCTCTTAAAAACTTGGACAACATCTCCTCTAGTCCTACAAGACCTCGATGGAGAGATTCGGAAACAGATGTAACCACAGCACTAGGATCAAAATTTGTAGACCAGCAAAGTTTCCTCAACAGGGAACCAGTACCAGGTAGACCAAAAGGAAGTACACGTCCTGACAATTACAGGTCACAAGGTATACTAAGACCGCACACCAGCATTGAAGTAAAGAACTACGATTTAAGTAGATCCGGTGGACAATCTAGCTTGGTTAGCAAGGTTGTTGACCAAGCTCACGCTAGAGCCAGACATCTACCTTCGGAAACAGTTCAAAAAATTGTTGTTGATGTGAGAGGGCAAAACGCAGACCGTCAGCAGCTCAACGACTTGAAAGAAGAGATAGTGAGCCAATCTGATGGCGTGTTACGTACTTCCGATATCAAGTTCCTAAGATAAGAGGGAATTTTATGGTAGTTGGATTTCAAGTTGGAAATATCATAGATGAGGTTGGAAGTTCTGATTTACTGCATGCTTTTTTCTCTACTATCAGCTATCACTTAGAGCCAAAGGGTTGGGGTTCGGAATATCCAGAACTGACTTTAAAGCTGTACGAAGGTGAACTATCGGTTGAAGAAGCTTCAAAAGCATATAACGATCTCATTTCAATAAGAGAAAGGTTAAAAGCCTTTTCACCGGAATGGGTGATCTGGGATATCGATGATCTCGAAGCCAAGCCACCTTGGGATAATCAGATCAGTCCCACTGTCACTGATTTATCTAATTATTTCTTAACTAGTACGGGAAGGGATCTATTCGAGGTACTTTTAGAATGTTTGCAAGCTCTCCAAGAAGAAGGAGGTTCACTCACAATCGAAAAGATTTAATGGTAATACTCTTGATTGCAATCGCCTCAAAGAATTTGTGTATTCAGCTGATTCACTTAACAGAAAATACCTCATCAAATTTCCGCGTAACTGGCTCAATCAACAAGCTCAAAATCGACTTCTGTCGCATCACAATTTCCCCTGTTGCCTCCATCCCTGGAGTTAAAAGCTTATCTTGACCCCGCGCCCTAATTATGAATTTATGTAGTTTAATCCTGGTTGGATAAACTTCCTTGCTCGAATTCTTATCCTTCACAATTGCGTAGGGACTAACGTAAACCACAGTCCCTTCAATCACACCATATTCTTGATAAGGAAAAGCTTCTATTTTTACCTTTACATTCATTTTTTCATCGACAAATCCTCGATATTGATTTGGCAAATCAACTTCTAGCAAAGGTTCTTTTCCTTGTGGCAAAATTGATAATAACTCTTCACCGGGTTGCACTGTACCTTGACTTGGATTAACTTTGACGTTATAAACTCTGCCAGTAATTGGAGCGGTAATAGTTTGATTCTGTCGTTGATTTTTAGCTTGAGCGAGTTGCCTTTCAACTGTCTGCAATTCTTCGCGGCGCTTGCTTAGTTCAGAAAGGGGTCCAGTTTTATAATTTTGCTTGAGTTGCTGGATATTTTGCTCTTTAGCAGTAATACTTTTTTCTAAATCTCTAACTTTGTCTTGAGCATATAGATAATCTTGTCGCGGAATAGCAGTACCGCTGAGACTACGCAACCTATTGACATCCCGTTGAGCTGCTTTCAGATTAATTCGCAAACCTGAAAGTTCAATTTCTGCTTGCCTAATGCTTGCTTTCTGGCTTTCTTCTGCTGCTTTGCTACGGCTGTGAATGTCTTGCCTAATCAATAAAGCTTGGTTGTTTAGCCTTTCAATGTCAGTTTGAGACGATTCTGAGTCAAGTGCGACTAGAATGTCACCCTTTTGTACCTGCTGACCTTCTTTAATCTTAGTTTCGTTGATATATTTAATTTTGCCACTACTAGGCGATCGCACTGGCTGCACATCTTGCTCGCCCGGAATCAACTTACCCTGAGCCACAGCCACTTCATCAACTTTACTGAAACCAGCCCAAGCGATCGCACCAAACACTGCCAAACTTAAAGTTACCCCTACCAATCTTGTATAGAATGGCGGTAGTTCTTGCACAGCCTTACCTAATTCATAATCTAGGTAAGCGTCTGGATTAGCAAATTGTTCTCTAGTTTGCCGAGCTTGAGATGGAGATGACAAAAAAGGTAGTTTCATATAGCGTCATTCCGAAGAAATCCAATGCCAGCTTTTCTTTCAATGTAATCTGCTAAATTGATAAAATCGTCACGAGGATATGATTTTCCGCCAATTAAGTCAAACGCCAATCGGCTAGTAGGAGTATCTGGATTTTCAAGAATGTGTATTCCCCAGTAGTAGAGTTGGTCGCTAGCGCGGATACAAGCATCTTCTGGATCTATACAGTGAAACTTGTCATCTGTTTGTCTAATTTCCTTATAAGTATTAAAGTATACGTCTTTTAAAAGATTCAGTTGCTTGGATGTTGGTTTTCTAAAGTTATTAACGACTACAAATAAATGACCTTCTTTATTAATTTGACGTATTTCTACAACAGTATCTCGAATAACCTTACCATGCTTATTTAAGCCAAGTGGATTTAAGGTAGTTGGAATAATGCAGTAATGAAACTTTTTTACTAACTCCTTGGGATTCCGTTCCAGTGCTGGAGAGCAATCACAAATAACTATTCTGCTATCACGAGCAGCATCTTCATGCCAATCTCTACCATCAAAGACTTCAATCGTAGTACCGATACCTCTTGGATTGGGAACAAAAACGCCATCACCCACTAATTTTTGCAAATTTTGTTCTGGATCTAGATCGACAAGTGCAACGTTAAATCCTTGTAGCGCAAAGGCTCCTGCTAAATGCCCTGCTATAGTTGTCTTACCAACTCCACCTTTACAAGTAAAGATACCAAAGTAAATTTTATTTTGTTGGCGATCGCCTTCGTCCTCATTATTTTCCCTCTCTGGTGCAATCCCATCAATTCCAACGATTCTAGTTTCCTGTGCAACACCACAACGGATTTTACTATCCTTTCCCCAGGATCTAATTAATGCCATTGCGGGACCGCTATAACCTTTGGTGGTGATAAATAAACCAAAATTAAACTTTTTGCCTTCGTTAGAATCCAGGAATTCAGAAAACTTTAATAACTGTGGTGCTGCTACATTATTCCTCAACCATTTTATCTGTACGGCAACAACTAAATTTTCTTTCTTGACGATTAAATCGCACCCAATTCGGTTTTTTTTGGCAGGTTCCACTACCCAACCTGCCCTATGGAGCAGTTTTGCAACGTGCTGTTCAAAATGTCTGTAGTCTTGAGTGTAAGTAGGCTCCATAGGTACTTAAAGTAGGGAATAGGAGGTAGAGGGTAGGGGGTAGGGAGTGGGGAGTAGGGATATAAATACAATATTCAATCGCGAATCCCCAATCCTCTCTGCCCTTTATTGTTTCCGCCGTCGATTGAGAATTTCCCAAGTTCCTCCTCCAACAATACCATCAGCTTCTAGACCATAGCGTTTTTGTAAAGATACAACTGCTGCTTCTGTTGCGGAACCAAAATCACCATCAATAGCACTTTCTTCAAGGTAACCAAGTCTTTGTAGCCGTCGTTGTAACCGAGTGACTTCAGAACCACGCATCCCCGGACGTAAAATTGGCAGCCCATCTGAGGTGTACTGAAGGGAAGCAGTTTGCTGAGTTTTTCTGGATGACCCGGAACTAGTGGTAGATTGTTGAGATCGAGTGGTTTGTCGAGCAGCTCCAGTACGGTTGGATTGTTGGCTTCGAGTGGCTTGTCGAGAAGTAGTGGATGAGTTTGAACGAGTGGATGATGCTTGTCTGGTAGAAGGTTTGTTGGAACTACTCGTTGCGACTGGCGTTCCTGCTGGTCTTGGTTCGGGTTTTAAATTACTAGCTCTACTGGGCGTTGTTGTCGTCGGTCTTGGTTCGGGTTTTAGAGTCTCAGCGCGATTCGTGACAGGTGTTGTTCTTGTCTGGCCACTGGGAACAACAACCGTACCGTCATTATCGCTTGAAGCTTGGGATGGAATCGGGAAGTTATTGGAACTTCTTGAAGTTGCAGGGGTTGATGCGATCGCATCGTTGGGAAAAAGTCTTTGCCAAGTATTGGTATCAACAACACCATTTGGACTTAAGCCTGCTGCTTCCTGAAATCGAGAAACAGCGATCGCAGTCCCTTCGTTATAAACCCCATCTACTGTACCAGTATAAAAGCCCAAAAGTTTTAAAGCTGCTTGCAGTTCTGATACGGGGTCTCCTTGGCTACCAACTTTGAGGTTAGGACGGTTCACTCCCACTCTTGGTGATGCTTGAGCAACTGTTTGTACTGGGGAAGCAAATGATACCGTCGGAGAAAAACCAAAGAGTAGAGGAGCAGAAAGACACAGGAGTATTTCTATTCCCCTTTTGGATTTCAACCTTTGCTTTTGCTGGATTCTACAACCATTCACGGGAAGACTAGGGAAACCTAAGACGGTTAAGATACTTACCTTGATGCTGTTTGCCATGAACATTGCCCCTGGGATATCTCATTGGTGATACACTTATCGGTCACGCTTTGTAGAATGCAACTGGTTAAGCAATTTTATACCATTTTGGATGCATGGATTTTAGATTTTGTATTTTAGATTGGGATTGAAAACGCTTACGCAATTGCACTATAAACCGCTTCTTTCTGACCGACAAGAGATACAAAAGGTTCCCGTAAATATCGACGAGCTGTTTCCATGGCATCTAGAGCACTGACAGAGGCAATTGCTTGTTGAAATTCCCCGTCGAAATCAACTCCTAGCCCTAAAATTTCATACCAACCATAAATTTGAGCAATTTGGGCATTGGTTTGTTTACCTAAAGCGTACTGCCCTAGTATCTTGTTCTTAGCTGACTGAAGTGATTCTTCCTCCAACTGGTTTGTCAAAAGTAAATCGACTTCTTTTTGCAAACCAGTGAGAGCTATTTTCGTGTTTTCTGGTGCTGTTCCCATGTACGCAACAAATGATGCTGGAAAAATCCTGGTAGGGTAAAATGCTGATACCTCGTAAGCTAAACCCAGCTTTTCTCTCAGTTCTACAAATAAGCGACTGGAAAGACCATTTCCCAAGTAAGTACACAGCAATTTCAAGGCTGCATAATCAACGGAACTGACCGATGGTCCCAAATAACCTAGCATCACAATTGATTGTTGTGTTTGTTGAGGTGTAATCGTAACCTGAGGCTGCACTTTAAGTTCTGGTACATGAAGCACTGGTAATGGCTGATGAGTAGGAACTTGCCAATCCCCAAAAACTTTTTCTACAAGAGCCACTGCATTATCTGCACTAATATGCCCAGCAATGCTAATAACAATGTTATCTGGGCGAAAATGAGTTTGATAGTACTGCTCTAAATCCTTACGAGTCAAGCCGCCCATAGTTGTTTCATCTCCCAATGCCGATCTTGCATAGGGATGGTCAGCGTACATCACGCTTCTTAACTGGTCAAAAGCAATTGTAAACGGCTGCTCTTGCTGCGAGCGAATATCCTGTAAAGCAATACGTTGTTCTAGTTCTACTTCCATTTCTGGAAATGTTGGTTGGAGAAGAACTTGTCCCGCCAATGCCAGAATCTCTGCAAAATCTGATGTAACTGTTTTTAAAGATACCAAGAAGTAATCCGCAGTCGTATCTGCACTCAAACCTGCTCCTACAGATTCTACTTTTTCGGCGATTTCCAAACTAGAGAGTCCATCACATCCTTTAGTCAGGACAGAGGAAAGTAAATGCGTCAAGCCTGCTTGCTCTTTTGTTTCGTAGCAACTACCAGCACGAATAAAAATCCGTGCAGCCACAATATCTGCAACTGGATTTTCTGCTACCAAAACCACAATGCCGTTATTTAATACAGTACGATGGATAGACGTTTTTTGCAGCGAAGTTGTCATCTAGTATTTGTCCTTTGTCCTTTGTCCTTTGTCACTGGTCACTGGTCACTGGTCACTGGTCACTGACAAGGTTTTAGTACAGTAACTGCGTAATGGTTTGGAGAAAGATATTCTCGTGCTAATTGTTGCAGTTCTTGAGTGCTATAAGATTTTATCTGCTGAGGGTATGTCACAGCTAATTCAGCTCGAGCAATAGTGTTATAGTAACCATAAAGCCCTGCTAGTTGATTGGGCGCTTCTGTAGAAAAAGCATAATCGTTACACAACAACCTTTGACCTCGAATAAGTTCTTGCTCGCTTATCCCGTTGGTTTGAAGATCGTTTAAGTGCAAGCGAATTAAGGATTCCACTCGTTCTAAATTTTTAGGCTCCAACCAAGCCGTAATGGTAAATAAGCTTGCATCCCTTTGTAAGGAAAAATGACTGCAAATGCCTTGTACCAACTGCTGCTCTTCTCGCAAGTCGCGAACTAGTCGTGAAGTTCTACCTTCTGCTAAGAGGACTGAGAGTAAATCTAAACCATAGGAGGTGCGGAGTTGCTCTACTCCAGGTCCCGTCCACCCCATTAATAATCGTGCTTGCTCTAATCGCGGTAGATGCAATTCTTCCCGGCGAATTCCAGCTATAATTGGTTCTACGACTTCTTTTGGGCTTTCAGGGCACTCACAACAGCGATCGCCAAAATCAACAAAAGACTCGTTGACTATTTCTATGGCTTGTTCGGTGGCTATTCCTCCTACGATAACTACCGTCATATTTTCTGGTTGGTAGTGATTGCGATGAAAACAGCGTACAATCTCTGGTGAGGTTTGCATCAATTCTTCCTCGCCACCCAACACCGAACGTCCGTAGGGATGTTGTTGGTAAATGCTTGAAATGAGAGACTGGAAACCTATCCAATCTGGATCGTCGTAAGATTGCCGAATTTCTTCAAAAACAACATCTCGTTCGCGAACAAATTCTTCTTCTGGTATTGCTGCATTTAGCAGCAACTCTCCTAAATAAGGTAAGGTCTTTTTGAGGTAGGGAGCAGCTGTAGTGAGCGAGTAATGAGCGTAATCATGACTTGTTGCTGCATTAGTCACCCCACCTTGGTTTTCGATCTTCTGGTCGAATACTCCTGGGGGTAGCGTTGCGGTTCCCTTAAAAATCATGTGTTCCAAAAAGTGAGCCATACCAAATAATGGTTCTGGCTCAACAGTAGCACCAGCACGTACCCAAATATCTGCCACTACTACAGGGGTAGTAGGTATTTCTTGGTGAATCAACGTTAAACTATTTCCTAGTTTCAAGACCGAAGCTGAAAACACGGTATCTATGAGTTTTAACAATTTTTTACAGCTTTAACCTTAATTTAACCCAGTTCTTGCGATTTTAACAATTAGTTGTTAGTTGTTGGTTGATAGTTGTTAGTAGTTAGTTGTTGGTTGTTATTAGGTAAAATATTTGACTACTAACCAGTCATTTTGTACGGGCGCAAAGCATTGCGCCCCTACTAACCACTAACACTTACATAATTAAAAGCTCCTAAGTCTCATCTGACATTAGGAGCTTGTAATTTTGTGTCACCGCAACGCCGTTTTACCTAAGTTTATGACCTGGATAAACCAGGTGGGCATCGAGTTCTCTCGTTTAAAGTTTCCGGGTGCTTTGCCCGGTCTACTGCCACGAGAATTCCTTGATTCCCTTATTTTTTAAGGCATAGATCAAAAAACTTTATGGCAGTCACCAACGTCTCAGTGCAACAAATCCATTATAGCTTCTAAAAAAATATTGTGTATTCTCCCTTGGAAAATTTCTGGCAAAGCTTACTTTGAGTACCAAATGGATTCTATCTCACGGGCAGTTGCCATGGCGCGATCGCGGTTTGGCGAATCCAGCAACACGGTAACGTGTCCGAGTTTGCGTCCCGGACGAGATTCATTCTTGCCGTACCAGTGGACGTATGCTTGGGGAATTTGCTCTATTTGCTGGCGTTTGCCCGTATAATCGCTTTGAGAATTTTCATATCCCAAGAGATTAACCATAACAGCACTCGGAGAAATCATTGCCGTGTTACCTAGAGTGCGATCGCAAACTGCTCTTAAATGCTGCTCAAATTGGGAAGTTTTACAAGCATCCAGAGAAAAATGTCCAGAATTATGGGTACGAGGCGCTAATTCATTAACCAGTACTTTGCCATCCTCCCTAAGGAATAATTCAATTCCAAAAATTCCCACAACTTGTAAGCTGTTGAGTAAAGTACAGGCAATATCCTCGATTTTCAAAGCGACTTGTTCTGGAATCTCAGCAGGTGCAATGACTCGACGACAAACTTGTTCTTCTTGTTGGGTTTCCACAACTGGGTAAGTCACAACCTCTCCATTGGTAGAACGTGCGGCGATGACTGCTAGTTCTCGTTCAAAAGGAACGTATTCTTCCAATAAAAAACCAGAAACATTTTTTGAATCTGAATCTAGTTTTTGGTCTAAATGAGATTGTTCTTTGATAATGAACGTTCCCTGACCATCATAACCGTGACGGCGAGCTTTTAAAACAACCGGAAAACCTAGCCCTGAAGAGGAGATTACCTCTGCACTTTTCAGCCCCTGAGAAATATCGACAAACTTTGGAACGGGTAAACCTAAGTCGCGTAGATAACAGCGTTGGTGATATTTATCCAAAAGAGGGATTAAAGCCTCTAATCGGGGACGAAAACAAACTCCTTGCTCGGCTAGCTTTGATAAAGCATCTAGATTCACAAACTCATTTTCAAAAGTAATAACATCACACCTTTGAGCGAGTTTTGCTGTAGCGTTAGCATCATCGACAGGAGCAAAAATAATCTCTTTAGCTATGGATACTGCAGGATCGTTTGTCCCAGGAGTTTGAATAACTAATTCCACTCCTAACGTTTTTGCGGCACTTCCCATCATCCATGCCAATTGTCCGCCACCGATTATACCAACACGTTTTCTTGCCATCCTACAGAATTACTGATGTTACATCTTTACTAGTCGGCTCCTATCCAGTTTACATTACCTATTCCATGAAATGGATGCATTGCTCCAAAGGTCTGCAATGGTCAAAGTCTGAACGCCCGCTTGTGTCATCCCTATTCGCAGCAACAGAAGACCTGTTGATACGCGCTCCATAAATCCCCACTGCCATATTGCTCGTTCATCAGTGCTGGTAAGCATAGCAAGTTTCCTGCACCGCGCCTGACCTAATGTAATGGCATCACCCTCTAGCAGTTCATCGTTCCATTCACGCATTGGAACAGCAAGATCGCAGGCTGGTTCTGCGAATAACCCATCTGGATCTACAAACTTGTATCTGCCTTTTCCGTCAAGCGATCGCAATGTATTCTGCGAATGTGCATCACCATGAATTAGAACACTATGGTTTGGATTGAATGCAGCTTCCCTTTCCATCGCAAAAGCCAGTGCCAGATCCTTAGTGATTTCTGCACATGGTTTATCCAATTCTCGCCAAGTTGTCTCAATAAAGTTTGATAGCCACCGGGCTTTTTCACTTCCAGTCATCAAACCTAGAGAGGACTCCAACGGAATCCATGCTTCTTGAAGTGTTTGGCACAGGGTTTCAATCTGCTGACTTACGGCTAAGTTCGAGTCAGCCAGGGTTTCACCCAGTCTTTCAAGCAGTAAGGCATTGTGTACCTCGTCGTGCTCAATCAATCGGGGATACCCTACTCCATTGGCAATTTGAAGAACATGAGCCTCTGTTCTACAATCATAGTTGGGCAAACCAACCTTTAGAACGGCTGAGGAACCGTCTTCAAGGTCTACTAACAAAACCAAACTTTCCGAGCCACCTCTGAGAATCTCCTGTGGGACAAACTGCCATTGCAGCGCAAGATAGCTGACAGTTTCCTCTAAAGTAGCAATCCACTGCTCACCAGTTGAACCCAAGTTTCGGGCTTTCAATAGTACCGCTTCAGGTAGGTTCGTGAGATTCATAGTATCAAACAAAATGCAAGTCCTTAATATTATTGCGAGCGCTCAAAGGAAAATTTTTCAGTAGGTTGGGTTGAGGAACGAAACCCAACATTTAATT
>NZ_BAACAP010000082.1:0-15414 GCF_045865695.1 Scytonema hankhaensis NUACC26 | reverse complement strand
CTGATAGTGGCATTTTTTCCCTGACCCAAGTTGTCCCCTTCATGGCGATCGCCCTTTTACCCCCCTGAACGGTTACCTTTTAACTTAGTTTTTTTCAAAACACTTTGATAATAGGTAGTTTCTTCTATATCATCACTCAGGTTAAGCATAGCTGCTATTTCCTCGGGGGTAAGATTTGGGAACTTATAGACTAAAATGTTTTGAATAAATGTTAGCACTTGATCGCGAGTAGTCTCATCAATTAACTCTTCTCTTACCTGATTGATAAGTTTTTGGGCTAAAGACTTCCCAATCGTTTAAAATTAATTGGCAACATAATTAAAGTAAGCGTTGTAAATTGGTAATGAGTATAAAATTATGAACCCAGTAGTAATTAAACCTTCATCGTGGTTAACATCCGGTATTCGAGTTGAAAAAGTGAACAATCTCAATCTTTTCAAATTCACTGAAGAGTTAGGCTCACGGATGCAAGAACTGCTAGATAGAAAAAAAGCTGATTTACTGACACCAGAAGAAGCTGCTGAACTAGAGGCTATTGGAGAATTAGATACGATTTTCAGTTATATTAATGCTACAATTGTATCTCAATCATGACTATTTCTAATAAGATTCAAGAATTGGTACGGCAACGTGCTAATTTTCGATGTGAATACTGTCATTATCTGGAATTTCTCAGTACATCTCCTCTTACTATTGACCACATAATACCGAAGTCTTTGGGAGGTTCAGATGATGTAAATAATTTAGCTTTAGCTTGTCGTCTCTGTAATGAACGTCACTATAATTTCACTGTCGGTATTGACCCAAACACTCAACAAGAAGTTCCTTTATTCAATCCCCGTCAGCAACAATGGTCTGAACACTTTATCTGGACAGAAGATGGCACTAAAATTGTTGGTACTAGTGCTATAGGTCGAGCTACTTGTAATCGGCTCGACTTAAATGATGAACGTCGCATCGATCGCTTTATCCAAAAATCTCGACAGCTCTGGATACAAGGCAGTTTTCATCCTCCCCGTGAAGACCCGCAACAAGTATGACATAATTCAGACCAAGAGCCCCGACTTCTTCAAGAAGTCGGGGCTCTAATTATGAAGTTTCTTAAAATTTTAATTTCAGTGTTAATTTTTACCGTGCCACGGGGATTAATAGACGAGAGAGGCATTAGGGCGCATTTACCATTAATGCTATTTTCAATGGTGTGGGACACATGAATCAATCCTATTTAACTAACTTCGGCAAAATCGTTTTGGCAGCTGCTTATTTGGCGATCGCTTCTCCAGTATCATCAGCTATTGCAGCTTCTGTATCCAAAACTACCGAAGCACAAAGCGCTGAAACTTCTGCAAAGCAAAAATTGTTAATTGCTGATGATGACGACAAGACATCAGTTTCATCTGAATTGCCAGAAGAAGTCAAAACAGTGGTATTTAGTGATATTTCCCAACGTGCAAGTGTAGAAGCTTCTGCATTGCGCGTTGTTAAAGCAGAAAGGATTATTTGGCCTAATGGCTGTTTGGGATTAAAAGAAGAAGGAAGTTGTACCAAGGCTTTGGTACCTGGTTGGCAACTTGTTGTTGCAAGTGATAGCCAAATGTGGGTGTACCGTACCAACGAGTCTGGTGCGATCGCAAAACTTGATGAAGGGTCAACCCAAGCTATTACTGCAACAATGATGAAGGTGCGAAGCACTAACGAACAAATCATCAATCGCACAACTGCTATCCAACGCCGAGAAACCGTAGTGGTACAACGCAGAACTCAAGCAAGTGCTGTAGCGGCTTCTGCACAAAGTTCCCAATCTAGCGGTGCAATGGCTGCATCCGTACAAAGCACTCAAATTAGCGCTGCGACTGTTGCTGTTAAAAGCAAAACAGGTTTTACTCTTTCTATTCTGCAACCATCAGGAAGCTTTTCAGAAGTTATTGCTCGCATCTCTATTAAAGGTAAGCGTGGCAAAGGCTATTTCAAAGAGCGCTTTTTAGGTGATTACAAGTATAAGATTAAGCATAAAGCTAAATTTGTGAAGGGCTTGAAAGCAGGCGACAGAATAATTGTGCGCTTGTTCGATACTCAAAACCGCTTTATCGGTTACAGCGAATTTGAAGCTTTGTCTGCAAATACAGTCGTTAATCTGATTTTGTCAGCAAACCCAACACAGTATAAAGTTGTCCGTACTGTTTACGGCTTAGATGCTGACTTAGATGGCGTTGTTGATGAAGGCTCTACCACCTATGACTACTTCTCCCAAGTGAGCGGTCAAAGTGCTAGCTTCTTCACCAGTTCCCAACAAGCTAAAGTGAGCCAGTTCCAAGCTCAAGGTTATTCAACTGTTGCTAAGACTAGCGTTTATCCTGCATCCTTCTCCAAAGGTGAATTTGCAGTTGTTCGTCAGTCTCTCAATGTTTTTAGTTCTAACTTAGCAGCAGCTTTAAAAGCTAAACCCGGTCAACTGGTACAATTACAGGAAGTTAGCGCAGACGGTAGCGACTTACGATATTACCCAAATGATGATGGGCTATCGAGAAATCGGTACAGCCAGTGGCGTTCAAGTGAAGTTTTCGGATGTGTCTGTCAACCACTGGGCAAAAGATTTTATTGCTGAGTTAGCAGCGCTAGAAATTATTGAAGGTTTCCCCGATGGAACTTTCCGCCCAGATGAATATGTGACTCGCGCTCAATTTGCGGCAATGTTAAGCCAAGCTTTTGATAAAGTCACTATCCGGAGTGCAGTCAAGTTTAAAGATGTCTCAACAGCATACTGGGCTTACAATGCCATCCGCGAAGCTTATCAAATGGGCTTCTTGGGAGCTTCTGGCAATATGTTCAACCCAACTATGAACCTTTCTCGCTTGGAAACTTTGTTTGCCTTGGCAGAAGGTCTTAACTATACTGTTAGCGGATCTACAGAAGCTATTCTGACCGCTTACACTGATGCAACGACTATTAGAAGCGACGTTCGGAATGCGATCGCAGCACTCACACAACGAGGTATTATCGTTAACTACCCTAACGTTCAGTCACTCAACGCTGACAAAGTAGCAACTCGCGCTAAAGTTGTCGCTTTGATATATAAAGCATTAGTTAGCACTGGGGAAGTAGTAGATATATCCTCGCAATATGCTGTAGGGCGAGTGCAAATGCAGGTTGGACAGCAAGGAGAAGCTGAAGAACTCAATGTTGAACAAGGAAAACCCAAAAAGCAGCATTGCAACCAAGGAATTGGTAACGGTGCTGAGGGTTGCGATCCGGGAAATTCCCATCCTCATGGTGGAAGTAACGACGAAGGTGGACGGACTCCCGGTATGAAAAAATAACAGTTAGAACCCCAACTTCTTCGAGAAGTTGGGGTTCTAAACTCGGTCAATTGTAACTTCAAGCACTCATTACAAAAAAAGACACAAAATTTTTCTGATAAAAGTCGCGCCTGTCTTTGCGCCCTTGCGTCCTTGCGTGAGCTTTAATGGTAATTAATCAGCCGAACATGATATGACTCAACCAAAATGAAAGTGCAGGAAACGCAGGGACAACAGAACAATACCAAGGACTTTTCATGGCAATTTTGGCCAGCTTTGCCACTTTATCCCTTTGGCGAGCGGCGGACAATTCGCAAAGAAGTCGTTAGGGACACTATCTGGACTTTTGACCAGCTTCAGGGTATCTTCTACGTGGTTGTACCTATTCGCATGACGGTTGTAAAGTTAGAAGCAGGAGGTCTTCTCGTTTACTCTCCCGTTGCACCAACCCCAGAATGTATTCGCCTAGTGAATGAGTTGGTAGCAGAACATGGTAATGTTAAATACATCATCCTGCCAACTATTTCTGGTTTAGAACACAAAGTTTTTGTCGGTCCCTTTGCTAGATATTTCCCTGAGGCACGGGTTTTTGTAGCTCCTAAGCAATGGAGTTTCCCTCTTAATCTTCCACTCAGTTGGCTTGGCTTACCTCAAAATCGCACTCAGGTACTTCCAGAAGATAGCAGTCAAACTCCTTTTGGCAATCAATTTGATTATGCAATACTCGATCCGATTGAACTAGGACCGGGGCGATTTGCAGAAGTCGCCTTCTTTCACAAGCGATCGCACTCACTCCTCGTTACAGATTCTATCCTCTCCGTATCAGAAGAACCGCCCGCGATCGTGCAATTAGATCCATACCCCTTGCTATTCCACGCCAAAGATAAAGCATCCGATTTCATCGAAGACAATCAAGCAAACCGCCGCAAGGGATGGCAAAGGACTGCATTATTTGCCTTGTACTTCCGACCAAGTATGTTAGAAGTTATAAAATGGAGTGAAGTGTTTCGCAATGCCTTAAAAGCACCCGAACGTTCCAAGAAAGCTTATTTTGGTTTATTTCCTTTCAAATGGAAGCCTGATTGGAAACAATCATTTGATGCATTGCGAGGAGACGGGCGTCTGTTTGTAGCACCAATTTTACAAACCCTCATTCTCAATCGCGCTCCTCAAGAAACCATCGATTGGGCTAATAAGGTAGCAAGTTGGGATTTTCAATGGATTATTCCCTGCCATTTTGATGCACCAATCAAGGCAGAATCGCAGCAGTTTCGTCAAGCATTCTCCTTTTTAGAAAAGAACCCTGCTATCAGTACTGGTGTATTCAGCAGTGGCGGTTACCCCTTACCAGAAGAAGATTTTAAAACACTTAGGGAACTCGACAAAGGTCTAAGCAAGTTTGGTATTGTGCCACCAGCAAAGGAGAAGGTGTAAGGAAAAAGGGTGGTCAACTATCATTTCCAACACTCTAGTTGCAAACTTCTTACTTGATTCATCACTCTGAAATCTCTATCTTCTGACACAATTATCAAGTTGTGTTGTATTGCTGTGCAGGCTATCCATAAATCATTAATTCGTACACCTGCATCTTTGATATCAAAATTTCTGCGTTTTGCTTTTTCTACTGGTGCAAACATTTCAAATATTTCAGCATGAAACTTTCCGTAAATTTTAGATGTTTCTTCATCTATAGAATAAACTTTTAATCTCTTGATGAATGCATTAAGCAAGGTAAAGTTTTCTTCTTTTCTCTGTGATTTCTCAACCATTGTTACCAGTTCACTATAAACAATTGTGTTGATAGCGATCTCACAATCTGTTATCAGTGAGTTTAGCGTTTGAATAACCTGTGCATCTCGTTGAACAAGTACAAAACTACAGTGATTAGTATCTAGCAAATACACAAGAAATTAGCCTTAACTGAACGTTATTATTTTCTAACACGATTAACGTATTCCAAGCACTCTTCAAAATCGTCTCCAACCCAACTTGGTGCAGTTTCTAACCAATCTAATAACTCACCAACAGTGTATTTTTTATCCTTTTGGTAATTTTCTATTTGCCATAGTAAACTCCTTGTAGTGTTTTTCAGAGCAATTAGATAATTTATTGCTGCTGTTGGAAGTGCAGACTGTTCTGGCTGAAGATATCGATCTGCAAGAATTTGCAACGCTGCATTATTGACGATTTTTATTAACTCTTCGGGGAAGTAAGATATGTACGATTCTAAAATTTCTGACACCTTAACCATCCCCGTGTAAAGTTTTTCTGCTTGACTTACAATATCTTTATCATCAAATGCCTGAATCATATACGATTGAGCAGAGAGCAGCTTTTTTAAACCCTCGGTATATTTTTCTCCTGCTTCAAGCTTTTCAATCACTCTACTTGGTAGAAGATCGCTGTATTTGGTTTTGAGTTTGTTAGAAAGAATTTGATACTCAGAAAAGAAAATTTTCATCTTTTCTCCAAGATAATTTTCCGATTTTATTTGTTCTGAAATCTTTCCAAGCTTCATTAAGTCATCTAAAAGATCCTTTCTAGAGAATTGTCCATTACCGGATTCATACAAATGCTTTAATACCAACTGGGTTGAAGCCAAACCATTAAGAATGATTTCGCCATTCTCACTTGAAAGAGATCTGATTGAGTTTTCTGTGGTTGTAAGCATACTACAACGGCTCTATTACTAAAAAAAAGGCTTTATAGTTACTAATGTTATTAGACATACTATAGCAATTCTAAATCATTTGTTAAAAATTAGCTCCCCAACTTCTTTGAAAAGTCGGAAGTCTGGACACCATGAATTTTCACAAATCACGTAGGATTGCTATACATACTAGCTTAACGAATTCACTAAATCTATACACATCCGTTCACGAATAGTCACTGGTCACTGGTCACTGTTAACGTTTCTCCCGTACTGCGATCTAGCGATAACCGCAAAATAGATAGACACAAAATAATTAAAAACAGTACTAATCCAATTGTACAAGCATAGCTAATTTCCAAGTTCGTAAATGCTTGCTCGTATAAATAGTAAACAATCGTTTTTGAGCTATTACGAGGTCCACCTTGGGTCATGATATATATTTCTTCAAAGACCTTAGTAGCAGAAATTGCTGATATCACTGCAACTAAACCTAGATAAGGTTGCATTAAGGGTACAGTAATATCCCAATGCTTGCTAATACCATCTGAACCATCTATGGCTGCTGCTTCATAGATATCGCTGGGAATGGATTGTAACCCGGCTAGATAAATTACCATGTAATACCCTAACCCCTTCCAAATAGTGACAGCCATGACACTGTACAGGGCAAATTGGGGACTGGTGAGCCAAGGAATTCCTCCTGGAAAAATACCTTTAAGCAGTTGGTTCAGCAAACCCGTTTCTGCATACAACCACCTCCAAGCAATCCCAGCAACTACCATTGAAATGACAACTGGCGTGTAATAAGCCGCCCTAAACCAGTTCATTCCGCGCAATTTTTGATTGACTAAAATTGCTAGTACTAGAGGAGCAATAACCAAAATCGGTACGACACCTACAAGGTATAATAGGGTATTACCTAAAGTTTTCCAAAAAACTGGGTCTTTCCACAATCTGTTAAAGTTGTCTAAACCCACCCATTGTGGCATCTGTGTTAGATCGTATTCATATCGGGTAAAACTGAGGTAAAATGCTTGCAGTGCTGGCCAAAACACGGTTAATCCTAAAATGACCATTGCTGGTAGCAAAAATAAGTAAGGAGTTAGTCGTTGGGTAATAATAATCCAATCTTTAGATGTCAATCTATTCATAGAATGCTTTTTTTGTGGTTTTCAGTACTCAATTCCTATCTTAGATAAGATGAATTTTCGTCTTGAATCAGTGCAATATGAGAAAGTAAATCCATATTACACGAGCGTCTAAGTTTAATTCATGATTGCTAATTTATACGAAAAAGGTTGGGAAGTAATTTACCATCGCGCCCATGCTTTGCTTGCAGCTCAGATTGCTGGACACTGGCATCCTCAGAAACGTCCCATACGCTGGTTGGAAACAATCGCGGCTATTTCCCATCACGACGATTTGGAAAAGGAATGGGAAGGCAATCACCTGACAGAAGCTGGCGCACCTTTAGACTTTACTCTCGTTAAGACAATTGATTTCAACAAGTTGCAGCAACTCACGCATAATGCTCGATATCGGGGAAGGTGGGTGGCAATGATGATTTCCATGCACGTGAGCTTTCTGAACGAAGGAAAGCGTGGAGAATCACCAGAATTGGATAACTTTTTGGACGAACAACTCCAAAATCAGGAACAATGGCGGCAAGAGTTGAATATTACAAAAGACGAAGCAGCAGAAGCTTACGAGTTTTTTCAGTGGTGCGATCGCCTATCCCTTATCTTATGCAATCGGGTGTTACCTGCCGGCGAACGTGCTTTAGAAATTGCGACTCTACCAGATGGCACTCGCTATGATGTCATAGAGACAAGCGATGGAGTCACAGTCAAACCATGGCCTTTTTTAGAGGACAAGTTTACTGTGAATGTAGAAGCCACTTACCCAGAGAAATTAAAATTTGACAGTAATGAAGAACTCACACAGGCACTACAGACTTCACCTATCAAAACCTTAGAGTGGACATTTGTTCGTTAAGGGGATTGGGGGCTGGGGATTGGCAATTGGCGAAGCGGGAATTAATCCCCAGTCCCCAGTCCCTAATCCCCAATCCCCATTTCTAGTCAAATTGTGATTACAATGTAATTACTAAAAAAAAGCATCTAGAATTACGACATGAGTGCAACTGTCAGAACTCGTATTGTTAAAATTGGCAATTCCCAAGGTATTCGTATTCCCAAACCTCTGTTGGAGCAAAGTGGAATTCACACAGAGGTTGAAATTGAAGTAGAAGGCGATCGCTTAATTGTGCGTGCAGCACCACAATTGCGTGCTGGCTGGGACGAAGCCTTTGCAATGATGGCAAAGCAAAACGATGATGTTTTGTTAGATGAGGTCACTGCAACAGATTGGGAGCAAGTTGAATGGGAATGGTAATTCAACGTTTTGATGTTTTCCTAGTCAATCTCGATCCCACATTTGGTAGTGAAATTCAGAGCCGAATTAATAACTAAACTGAGGATAGTTTTTCTAGCCTTGGATTTTTCAGCAACATCACTGATGCCAATACCAGATTTACAGATTTAGAATTTTATCTCAAAGACTAATCTCTGTAATGGCTGGATTTAATTGCTGGAATTTGCTATGAAGACAGCAACTTTAATAAATTCAGAAATTCTTGACGCACACAAAGTAACGATTTTTTTATTATCCTTGAATATGGAAAAAGAATATGAAAAATTAGTGAATGAAGTCTTAATAAAAATTGGACGAAATGTGTTAATATTTCAGCAAATCGAAAAAGGTTTAAAGTTGCTTCTTCCATATATACACCCAGATGGTAGTAAAAATGGTATCGATAGCTTTAGGAGTTATAAAGAAGCAAATAAGTCAAAAACTTTAGGAAATCTAATAAATAGGTTTATTAGCTGTTGTGAATACGATCCTGATTACTTTGTTGAGAATTTAAAAAAACTTGTTGCTAATCGAAACAAACTCATTCATCAATTTGGAAAGTCGGACGGTGTAAATATATTAGCCACTAAAGAAGGATGTTTGACTTGTATTAGTGACTTGGAATCGCAACACAAAGAAGCACTGTCTTTTTATGAAGATATAAAGCTATTTGTATTGAGTGTGCTTTACTTTATTCGGGAAAATTACGCCGAATCTCATCCAAAAATTGATTTGTTATATAAGCAACTCAGGGCGGAAGTTATCTCTAAGGTTGAATATATAAATCTGTCCAATTCATCTGATACAGCATGGGAGAATACACAAATTGTAAAGTTACTGCGTTTAGCTGAAACCAACACAGACAAAATAGGTGATATGACTTTGCTAGCAAGAGCAGGGGAATTTATTAAGAGTCAAGATCCTAAGTGTACACCGAAAAAGTACGGAATTAAAACTCTAAAAGGTGTTTTGAAGGTATCTGGCTTATTTGAAATTATTGAGAATCAAGATCTCCAGCAAACCGGTATATCTATTCTATACAAAAGCAAAGTTCTGTACTAGCTATTTTTCTGTGATGTAGACAATTTTTGTTCATCATAGGAAAAATAGTGTGGCTGCAAGTACTACAGTTATCGTTAATGACTGGAGAAAGGAGCAGTAAATCAAGAATGTAGCTAAGTGAGGTCATAACGATTGCGATCGCATTCAAAAATCAAAGGTTGTGCGAATCACCCCCACATATTGAGTATCATTTTTACTATTATTCTCCGGGTTAAGAACCACCCAGAAACCAGGAGTGACTGAGATGTTGTTATTTAGACGCCAGGGATAGAATGCTTCAACATGGTAAGCGCGATCGCTCTCTTTACGAACATCGCTATGAGAAACATATGGTGGTAAACCAAAGAGGATTCCTGGTAAATTGCCTTTACCCCCAACATCATTAAATGCTGTGCTTCATTAAGGACGATCCTTTCTGCGGGTGAGAGCTTTAAAGTCTCCCCTACTCGATCGAACAGCTTTGTCCAGATCCTGTAGCAAATCTTCTTCCTCATCCCGCTCTTGCTTCAGTTCCCGAATCATTTCCTGACTAGAACCAATTAGCAAGCCAGCAACTGCACCGACAATGGCATATTTTTGCTCCAAATCTTTATAAATTTGGCTTGTGTAGGGGCAAGGAAATAAGTGAGCAGTAACTAAACCAATTCCTGCACCCACGAATGCGGTCACAATGCCAGAGAAAGCGATTAATTTGGCGTTCATATACTTTGCCTCAGTTCGCTATACCCTTACTTAGTTACTAAGGTACACCTCATTGTTAGCGTTTCATCAAGTCGCAGCTCGATCTTTACCTCTTGTAATACAGCGTTTCCTAGTTTGCTGAGGTACACATTTATCAGCGTCCATCCGCGTTCATCTGCGGTTAATTCTTTTTTCTGTACCTCACAAAAGTGGGAATTGCTATAAGCCGTTAAACGGGCATCCTTTCCCTAAATATACGCAGTATCATAAAGAGACACAACTAGTACATGAAGGCAGAAGTAAGGAGGCAGAGGGCAGAAGGCGCAAAAGCTCTTAGTGTAAGCTTTTTGTCTGTTACTAATGGTTACTTTATTTCCGCCAACTTGTACTAGTAACTTCCATCTCTTAGGATCGCTATTTGGTAGAATTATTGGACGCATTGTCATCGTCGGTTTGCGTTACCGCAGGAGAATTAGCTTGTGCGATCGCAACTGGTTGTCCATCCTCGTGTCTATTTGAGGAAGGCGGTTTGGGTCGATGAGAAGATTTGCGATTTAAGAAGCGATCTTCAAAAGACTTGATAATAACATACAGAACTGGAACAACGAGCAAACTCAAGACTGTTGCCACCAGTAGCCCCCCAAACAGCGCTGTTCCCAACGACCAGCGCGAGGCAGAACCCGCTCCTGTAGCAATGACGAGGGGGAAAAATCCGAGCAACGACGCACTTGAGGTCATGACAATTGGTCGAAACCGTTCTTCTGCAGCGGTCAAGGCTGCTTGTCGAATCGTCATGCCTTGTTCAAAAGCTTGATTCGCAAACTCGACGATCAGAATCGCGTTTTTCGAGGCGAGTCCGATCAGCATCACCAACGCCACGTGTGCGTAGACATCGTTCACCAAACCGCGCAATGCGAGCGCACTTAACGCACCTAACAAAGCTAACGGTACTGTCAACAGAATGATCGCGGGGTCAATATAACTTTCATACTGAGCCGCAAGTGTAAGAAACACCATAACGATCCCGAAGCCAAAAATCAGAATGCCCAAGTTACCTGCGGCTAATTCTTCGCGGGCGGTTCCTGTCCAATCACTGCCAACGCCCGGTGTTGCTGCTTGGGTCACTGCTTGCTGCATTGCCTGGATCGCTTGTCCGCTACTGTAGCCCGATGCTTCTCTGCCTTGCAGATTGATTGAGCGGAAGCCATTGTAATGACTGATTACAGCTGGACCTGTAATGGGTGTGAGTGTTGCTACCTCACTCAATCGAACCATTTGGTTGTTTGCCGATCGCACATAAAGCTGACGAATATCATTTGGCGAACGACGGTAGTTGCCGTCTGCCTGAACATAAACACGATAGCTCCGCTGTCCGAGTGTAAAATCGTTGACATACTGCGAACCAATGGCGGCAGAGAGTGTGTTAACAGCTTGCTGAAAATCGACATTGAGCGCTTCGAGACGATTGCGATCGAAGTCGATTTCAAACTGTGGAGTACTGGCGGTAAACTGTGTAAACACGTTGCCTCTGAGGGCTGGTGTTTGATTCGCTTGTGCTATAATCGTTTGTGCATTGGCGAAAAAATCATCAATGGTCAGTCGTCCGTTGGTGCGGTCTTCCAGCTGTAACTCAAATCCACCCAACGTACTAAAGCCTTGAATTGGTGGGGGACTCACTGCGGTGATAATGGCTTCTGGGATAGTTTGAAATGCGCCATTGATTCGGTTTAAGATTGCAGACGCACTTTGCTCGGCTTGTTTGCGCTCTTCCCACGGCTTGAGTCTGGCAAAGAACACACCTCGATTTGACCCACTACCTGCAAAGCCAAATCCCGAAGTCGCGAAAACATTCTCAATTTCTGGTTCTTTTTGCAGAATTTGTTCGAGTCTTTCAATCACTCGATTGGTATAACCGAGAGACACCCCATCCGGAGCTTGAATAATGCCTAACAGAGTCCCCTGATCTTCATTAGGAACAAATCCAGTCGGAACATGGGTGAACATGAAGTAGGTCGCGGCTAAGCCTACTACAAACAATCCAATGACAGCATAACGAACGCGAATCAGAAAATTGACGATCGCAAGATACCGTTCAATAATCCATCGCAGCACCTGATTAAATCGGTTAAAAAACCAGCCAATTGGACCGCGTGCGGGTTGTGGCGGGCGCAGCAAAATGGCAGACATACTGGGACTGAACGAAAGCGCATTAAACGTTGAGATGGCGATTGAGAATGCAATCACTAACGCGAACTGCTGATACATTTTTCCAGTCGAACCCGGAAAAAATGCCACTGGAATAAACACAGCCATCAACACAAGCGACGTTGAAACGACCGCTCCAGTGAGTTCCTCCATTGCCTCAACCGACGCTTGAAGCGGTCTACTTCCCTGTTCAATTTTGCCAGCGATTGCCTCCACGACGATAATTGCGTCATCAACGACTAATCCTGTCGCTAAGATTAATCCAAATAAAGTCAAATTGTTCAGTGAGAATCTAAACACGTAAGCAAATGCTAACGCGCCGATCAGCGAAACGGGAATAGCAACAATTGGAATAATCGTTGCTCGCCAGTTTTGCAGAAACAGATAAATCACGAGAACCACAAGCGCGATCGCTTCGACGAGCGCGATCGCCACTTCTTCAAGCGACGCTTGCACAAACCCAACGGTATCGTAAACGATCTGGGCTTTTAATCCGGGCGGAAAATCTTTCATCAAGTCATTCATTTGCGCCTGAACGTTTTTTGCCACATCTAGCGCATTACTACCTGGTAATTGATAAATTGCTATACCAATTGCAGGCTTGCCATTATTCCTCGCATTACTGGCATAAGTCTCCGAGCCGAGTTCGGCACGACCTACATCTTGGAGTTTGATTAAATCTCCATTACTCCCCACTTTGATGACGAGATTCTCAAACCCTGATGCATCTCTAAACTGACCATTGACCCGCAGTGGAATTTCATAGCTTTGACCTGGAGGTACAGGCTGTTGACCTAACGTTCCAGCTCCCGCAAGAATGTTTTGCGATCGCAGTGCCGTTGCCACATCTGCCACAGTTAATTGCCGACTCGCCAATGCATTTGGGTCGAGCCACAACCGCATTGCATACTGCTGTTCACCAAAAATTGTGATATCGCCGACTCCCGGCGTTCTCAGCAGTTGATCCCGTAAATTCAGATCGATATAATTACTGATAAAAAGCGCGTCATACTCATTATTTTCTGGATAAACCGCATACACTAACAAAATGCTTGTAGAAGACGTTTGCGCTGTCACGCCAAATTGTTGTACCGTTGTTGGTAACCGAGGCGTGGCACGGGCAATGCGGTTCTGCACGTTCACTTGGTCAATGTTTTTATCCGTCTGCGATCCGAAATACACCGAGATTTGGCTACTGCCTGCCGAACTGTTCGAGGTCATGTACTGCAATCCCTCGACGCCATTGATTTGTCGCTCAAGCGTGGTCGTTACCGCAGTTTCGACAGTTTCCACATCCGCCCCAGTATAGCTTGCTGAGACCTGAACGCGAATCGGCGCAATATCTGGCAAGTAATTGAGCGGTAACAACGGAATACACACGCCCCCCAAAATCAGAATCACTAGGGTACAAACGGTAGTTAATACCGGGCGTTTGATAAAGGTATTTGCGATCGACATTGTATAGAGTACCCTGACAGCTTTCTAGTGGCATACCGAATAGTTTCTGGCTACCATGCATGGCAAACATTAAACGTAGAGTGCAAAGGCATCAGCAATAATCGGATTCACTGCTTCAACGACTGCCTGTACTTGTTCCGGTGTTAGAGCGGTAGGAGTTGCAAGTTGCTTTGGAGCAGGAAACGATGTGATTCTGCCGTTTCCGTCTGTTTTAACACTTGTAGAATGGCTGAAAGATTGATTAGTAGTTTTAGTAACCATATGGATCTCCTTCATTGTGTTAGTTCTATGGGGATCTGTAGGAAAGGTCAATATCAAATTTTCACTTTAAAGTAACGTTTTTATAGACTTGTATTTCATTAGATAGAGGTCTTAAATATCAACAGATATATTTGTTATTAAAGAGAATAGCGATCGATTTTACAAAAAAGAATTTAGGAGTTAGGAGTCTCAGTTAACGGGAGCATCTCGTTTTGGTAAAATACCATTAGAATAGAATTCTGGAGCTATACAAATAAAGTCTACCTACGTGGACTTACTATTCAGTCTGCGTAGGCAGACTTAGCTTTTATAGCCGTGATTTCTAATCGCCTAATGTTTTCTCAAAATTTGGATATTCCTAGTTTCTAGAATGCCGCAACACCATCAAATACACTGTTAATAAAAATAAAAAAACAGTGCGATCGCATTAAATACGATCGCGC
The DNA here is from genome assembly GCF_045865695.1 of Scytonema hankhaensis NUACC26. Classification (NCBI taxonomy): domain Bacteria; kingdom Bacillati; phylum Cyanobacteriota; class Cyanophyceae; order Nostocales; family Scytonemataceae; genus Scytonema; species Scytonema hankhaensis. The sequence goes on along the minus strand of NZ_BAACAP010000082.1, from coordinate 943 downwards.
TTTGTTGATGGTAAAAAGTTTATAATCACCAAGCAAAAAGAAAGCCGATTAACGCTTTGCAGATGCCGTCGGTGTGAATTGTGCAAACAGATTCAACATTTCCCGATTGAATGCGGGAATATCATCTGGTTGACGACTCGTCACCCAGTTTCCATCGACTACAACTTCTCGATCTACCCAGTTACCACCTGCGTTACGAATGTCATCTTGAATCGTGTAATAACTCGTTAAAGTGCGTCCTTTCACCAAGTTAGCAGACACCAATTCCCAAGGTGCGTGGCAAATGATAGCGAAGGGTTTACCTGCTTGCTGCATCTGCTGTAGGAAGGATTGCACGGCAGGTCCCATTCTCAACGTATCTGCATTCAGTGCGCCACCGGGCAATAACACCGCATCATATTCGCTTGGTTGTGCTTCATCGATAAGTCCATCAACGCTCACAGTCGTTCCTTTATCTTGATGCCGAAACGCTTGGATTGGTTCAGATTTTGTTGAGAGAATTTCCACTTTTGCACCAGCTTCTTTGAGTGCTTTTACAGGTTCTGTTAGTTCAGCTTCTTCAAACCCATCGGTTGCTAACACTGCAACTCGTAAATTTGATAAGTCAGCCATGATAATCTCCAAATTTTCATTGATGAAAGAGCGAATGTGAAATTAAATGTCAAGCAACGCGATTATTCTGATTCGCTTTGATTTGTTTGTTAATTTGAGAAGACGCAATTAATGTGAGGTTAAATTGCGATTTCTGCTTGTATTGATGCGTTGAACAGGTCAATCCAAACCCTTTTAGCTTATAGTTGCCTTTTTTTTCCAACCTTCGCCCTAGGACAGATTTTGTCTTCTTGGCTATACTTTTTGATGTTATCTTGATAACAATGATTTGTAATTATGGTTCAACAGTTACTCCCGCTTCTAATTCCAGCGCTTTAATCAGGGCAGACGC
>NZ_BAACAP010000081.1:0-15043 GCF_045865695.1 Scytonema hankhaensis NUACC26 | reverse complement strand
ATGGGCAATGACCCAAAACAATCTTGCCAATGCCTACTGTAACCGGATAAAAGGGGAGAGGGCAGACAATCTCGAACGGGCAATTGCCTTTTACACTACCGTACTTGAAGTCTACACCCGCGATGCTTTCCCAGAAGATTGGGCAGCTACCCAACACAATCTCGCTACTGCCTACTCTGACCGGATAAAAGGGGAGAGGGCAGACAATCTCGAACGGGCAATTGCCTTTTACACTGCCGCAGTTGAAGTCTACACCCGCGATGCTTTCCCAGAACAATGGGCAATGACCCAAAACAATCTCGCCCTTGCCTACTGGAAGCGGATAAAAGGGGAGAGGGCAGACAATCTCGAACGGGCAATTGCCTTTTACACTGCCGCAGTTGAAGTCTTTACCCGCAATGCTTTTCCAGAAGATTGGGCAGCTACCCAACACAATCTCGCCAATGCTTACTTATACCGGATAAAAGGGGAAAGGGCAGACAATCTCGAACGGGCAATTGTCTTTTACACTGCCGCACTTGAAGTCCGTACCCGCGATGCTTTCCCAGAAGATTGGGCAATGACCCAAAACAATCTCGCCAATGCTTACTTATACCGGACAAAAGGGGAACGGGCAGACAATCTCGAACATGCAATTGCCTTTTACACTGCCGCAGTTGAAGTCCGTACCCGCGATGCTTTCCCAGAACAATGGGCAGGTATCCAACACAATCTCGCCAATACCTACTCACACCAGATAAAAGGGGAACGGGCAGACAATCTCGAACGTGCAATTGCCTTTTACACTGCCGCAGTTGAAGTCTACACCCGCGATGTATTCCTAGAACAATGGGCAATGACCCAAAACAATCTCGCCAATGCCTACTCATACCGAATAAAAGGGGAACGGGCAGACAATCTCGAACGTGCAATTGCCTTTTACACTGCCGTACTTGAAGTCTACACCCGCGATGCTTTCCCAGTCGATTGGGCAATGACCCAAAACAATCTCGCCAGTGCCTACTCATACCGAATAAAAGAGGAACGGGCAGATAATCTCGAAGGTGCAATTGCCTTTTACACTGCCGCACTTGAAGTTCGTACCCGCGATGCTTTCCCAGTCGATTGGGCAATGACCCAAAATAATCTCGCCAATGCCTACTCTGACCGGATAAGAGGGGAATGGGCAGACAATCTCGAAGGTGCAATTGCCTTTTACACTGCCGCACTTAAAGTCTTTACCCGCGATGCTTTCCCAGAACAATGGGCAATGACCCAAAACAATCTCGCCAATGCTTACCGCGATCTAGAACAATTTGACGAAGCCATTCAGTGTTTCAAGTTAGCCCTAGAAATCTTTACACCTAACGCCTTTCCTATCAATTGCCTTCAATCGGGTCGCAACTTGGGTAACACAGCTTTTGATATCCAACAGTGGTCGGTAGCAATTGAGGGCTATGATGCTGCCATTCAAGCTGTGGAACAAAGCTGCGAATGGGCTAGTAGCCAGACAACTCGTCAGGAATTGCGGGAAGCTGCAATTGATGTCTATACTCAAATAGTGAAAGCTTGTATTGCGAATAACCAGGTGGACAAAGGAATTGAATATGTCGAGCGTAGCAAAGTCCGTACTTTAGTTGAACTTTTAGCCAACCGCAACGACTTTCTGCCGAAAGGGGACATTCCCCAAACAGTCCTTGAACAACTGCAAGACCTTAAACAGCAAATTGGAGTTAAAAGGCAATTGCTAGAGGTTTCAGAAAATAGTGGGGGCGTCAAGCAGCTGCAACAAGAATTAAATGAGTTACAGTCTCAGCTAGAACTGGTGCTGAATCAAATTAAACCTATAGATCCCAGCTACCAGTTTACCCAAAAGGTTCAACCCATCTCTTTTGAAGAAATTCGCAAGGCGATAGACGATCGCACTGCTATCATTGCATGGTTCCTCATATCCGATCGCTTTTTCACCTTTGTTATCACCCACGAAAATGCCCCTTATTTCTGGGAATCTTCCAGTGATGACTTAACTGCTTTAGAACAGTGGTGGGATGAATATCTCAATGACTACGAAACTTTCAAAGATAACAAAACAATTGAGTGGAAAACGCAATTTGCTTCTCGTCTCCAGGAACTTTCAGTCATTTTGCATTTAGATAATATCCTCTCTCACATTCCTAGCGCGTGCCAGCAACTCATTCTTATTCCCCATCGTTACCTGCATCTCTTACCTCTGCACGCATTACCATTACAGTCTCAAGAATACCTTCTGGACAAATTCCCAGATGGTGTCCGTTACGCCCCTAGCAATCAGCTATTGCAGCTGAGTCAAAGAGTAGCATCACAGCAAACCTCGTCGTCTCTGGGGGACTTTTTTGCTCTCCAAAATCCTACCAACGATTTAGAGTTTACCGATCTTGAAGTTGAAGCCATTCAGCATAATTTTGACCGCAAGCAAATTTTGTCTAAGGAGAAAGCTACTAAAAAAGCTCTCGAACAACCACCATTTTCCAATGCTTTTCTTCATGCTGAATGCGTTCACTTTGCCTGTCATGGTTTTTTTCACGCGCCAAACCCTCTACTTTCTCACTTGTTGTTGGCGGAGTCTCTTGTTGCGTCCGACTCTTCTATCAAAACTACCACTGAAGCAACTCGATATCTCCCCTGGCGAGATAGTCAATATGCCGATCTAGAGAAATGCCTCACTTTAAGAGAAATTTTTGCCCTAAACCTCAAGCAATGCCGTCTTGTCACTCTTGCGGCTTGCGAAACTGGCTTAACAGACTGGAGCAAGCTTACCGACGAATATATCGGTTTAGCAAGTAGTTTCTTGGTAGCAGGTAGCCCCACCATCGTCAGTAGTCTTTGGGTGGTAAATGACCTTTCCACTTGTTTTTTGATGATTAGATTTTACCAAATTCTGCAAGCAGAACCATCGATCGCCAAAGCCTTAAATAATGCTCAGTGCTGGTTACGAGATGTAACAAAGGAGGAATTACAGCAGTGGATAGAGAAATTGAGTTTGAGTCCTGGTAAACTATTGTGGTTGCAAAGCAAGTTGCAAAGCTGGTTGAGTCAAGCAAACAACAAACCTTTTCAATCTCCCGAACATTGGGCTGCATTTTGTACGATTGGGCATTAAAATCAACTGATTATTTAACTTATAGTAGGGATATTATTATGTCACCTGACGAACAGAATATCAAAGGGCTTGTAAAGCTGATTCAGTCTCTGCCGTCTCTCTTCTCAAGTGAAGACCAAATTTCCCTATGGAAGTTAGTCAATAGTTTACCTAATGATGCAGAACAGATCTCCAATGCGATCGCAGAGTGGACTCAGGAGCGTAAAGATATACGGAGCAAGCTTTTGCCTTTTATTGCTCAAAGTTCCAATTACAACGTAATAATAACAAGAGGTCCTTCAGAAGATCCCGAACCAGTTAACCCAAAAGATTACAAAAATATAATTATCAATGCCATGCGAGAGGTTAGTTTTCAATCTGAAACCCAGCAGCCCAGTTCCCAACCTTCGCCTCAACCCAAGCCTTCGGACTCTCCACAATGAACCAAAACTCCTCGGTGCAAATCTGCAATCCTAGCCTCACTCTTTTTGCCTTCCATTTGCGTAATAGCTTGAGCGAAGGTTCTGAGCAAGTGAAAGATAAAGCTAACCATTTATGGGAGCAGTGCGTCGAATTGGGAGAACAACTCAAGATTAATGAACTAGAGTCTTTGAAGTCGAAACTCGCGTGCTACGACGAGAAAACAGGCATATATAATTCGGCTCTTGAAGAAGCAGCTTTGGAAAAAAAGTATCAAGATAAAAATTCTAGTTTGCCATTAGATTTATTAAGACAAGAAAATTCACCAATTCTCAAATTTCGATCTCCTACTTTGGCAAATATTCCTCAACGTTCGGGAGAAATTTATCCACTTCGCATTCATGATACCTATGCTGTTGACCTAACTTTTCGCTATAAAGAATCTGTAGACATTGCCCAACTCAGTTATCTTAATCCTAATGGATACTTGTTGTCTAGTTGGATGCGTCCTTCCTTAGGAGAAACACTGTTACTATTTGCCAAACCTCTGAACGATCGCGATGACTATCGAACTTTGGCAGATAATTGTGTCAATGCTGTGTTACCCACAACAACTCAATCTCTAGTAACTTGTATTGCCCAGGGAAAACTCTTTGGTGGTTCGATTTTTGAGTATGAAAACGAGCAAGAAGACCCCACTAAACATTATCATCTCTGGATATGGTTCAACCCTGATGGCGTCAAAAATTTGCCCCAAGAAACAACAAGTTATTTATTAAATCTCCTATGTTGCCGTAGCAAAATTCTTTTTGCCTACCATCAAGCAAGACAAGGTTATCGGGAAGCACGGGAACTTTACAGTCAGCTAGAAACAGAAGCTCAAGTTTTTAATAACCTGTCTGCTGACTCAGATTCACGACTGAAAAAGCTCAAGGAACTGCTCACTAAGCTCTCACCCATTGGGTTTCGATATGCTCGTCTTCTTAGAGATATGCAAGATAGCGACCAGTCTATAATCACCAATATAGAAAATTATAACCGATGGTTGCAAAAAATTCTCCAAAAAAGTCTAGAGAACTTTTCAGATGATGATTTAGAGTTTTTAAAGACCTTTCGCGATCGCACTTCCAAGCGCTTGCACGAACAGATTCAGACAGACCTAAATTATTTATCTCCAGGTCGAGATATGTTTCAACAAGCGATCGCTCTATGTCGGGGTTTAGTAGAAATTGACCAAGCGGAACGCAATAAGCAACAAGAAGACATAGAAAAAGAACGCGATCGTAACTTCCAAACAACAGCATTTGCGGTTGGTGCTGGTTTAACAGTGGGAGGAATTGTTATCTCTGCTTCGAGCCAAGTGACAGACAAAAACCCGCTTCAAATACCATGGTCTCCTACAGCATCTTCCTCTCCCCATCCTTTTGTGCTGTGGGTTATCGGAAGTATTGTTTCTGGGTTAATTGCAGCATGGATAACTTGGTCTGTAACTAAGTGTTGGCAAAAACATAGCAAAGATGCTTAATAGCATTTTTATCTTACATAAGTCTTATTGGTAAAATTCTTACTCTAGATTGAGCTTTGTCAACAGTCACTAAAGCACCAATATTGAGTTCGGATTCAAACTGACGTAAGGCAGAAATTACAAGATTTTCTATACTGGTAGGTAAAATATCTTGAGTTCATACTTGAATGACACTTGGTGTATCCTCACTAGTTAACTTTAATTGTGCTGACTTACTTAGTTCAATCCAAAATCCACAATATAAAATCCAAAATCGTATGAGTTGGCGCGACCATATACTCACAGAATTTACTCCCCAAGTAGCACCTCTGACACTGGTTGCTGACCCAGACAATTTGCTGTCAGAAGAGGGAGTACTCCAAGCAATTCAACAACGAGGTTTTGAGATAATGACCTTTGAGAATGCGATGGTTAGCTGTGGGCTTGCGTATCGATCCAGTTGTTCAGCGACAGCAGCGCTTGCAAAAGCTAATGGAATCTGTAGAGTCTTCGCAACCTCTTAACGATGCCAAATATCAAGAATGGCTCAAGTTTGCTCAAACTTGGGCAGAACTGTTAGTTCTATGGCATCAACAGACAAAATCAAACCCATTATCAGCGATGTTTCTAACACTACAAGAGAAGGTTGATAATGCCTTTTTGACTTGGGTCAGTTCTCGCTACAGTGGTCTTTACAATCAGTCAGCTATCAGCCCTGTTATGGTACACCAAATTACGCGCTTTCTTGCACGGCTATATGAATCAGAAAAGACAAACAAAATAGCGCTGGTAGTTATAGATGGTTTAGCCTTTGACCAGTGGTTAATTCTGCGAAATATTTTACTAAAACAAAGTCCCCAATTCAAATTTCATGAAGAAGCAACCTTTGCTTGGATACCAACTATCACCTCCGTGTCCCGACAGGCCATATTTGCAGGAAAACCTCCCATTTATTTTGCAAATAGTCTTGAAACCACAGCAAAAGAAGAGTTGTTTTGGACACAATTTTGGTCTGACCAAGGTATTATCAAACCTCAAGTAACATATACGAAAGGGCTAGGAGAACCAGGTAGTCTTTTAGAAGTTGAGAAGATTGTGTCCCATCCAAAACTAAAAGTCGTGGGTTTGGTAGTCGATAAAGTTGATAAGATTATGCACGGGATGCAACTTGGCATGGCAGGTATGCACAACCAAGTTCGCCAATGGGCAGAGACAGGCTTCCTAGCAGAACTTCTCAACCTACTGCTATCAAAAGGTTTCCAAGTTTTTCTCACATCAGATCGTGGGAACCTAGAAGCCACTGGTATCGGACAACCGCAAGAAGGTGCGATCGCAGATCTACGTGGAGAACGTGTTAGAGTATACTCTAATGATATGTTGAGGGCAAAAGTCAAAAGCCAATTTCCCAATGCGATCGAGTGGCAACCAACAGGGCTACCAGAAAAATATTTACCACTTTTGGCTCCTGCACGCCAAGCCTTTGTGCGAGAAGGACAACAAATTGTCGCTCATGGGGGTATCTCTATTGAAGAGTTAGTTGTACCATTTATTAACGTTTTAGGTTGAAGCAGATGAGCAAACAGCTTTCAGTTGGCTACAGTCAAGGCATTCAGTTAGAGTGGTTGGAATTGACAGCCAAACTGTTATTAGCTGGTTCTACGCGTAAGGAAATTAAAACCGCATTAGATGAGCTATTACGGGACAAGCTATCAGTTGGCAATCATAATAGATCGAGCAGTCGAGCCAAGACAATTTCAATTCTCCTCAAGATTTGGGTAGCAGTTCCAGAAAGCTTGCAACCCTTGAGAAATGAGGGGTTAGAATATTTAAGAACTACCCCACTGCATCAACATCTAGCCATTCATTGGGGAATGACAATGGCTGCTTACCGCTCGATAAAGTCTACTCAGATCTACTCACGCATGAGCAAATCTCTTCAACCGGAAAGATAGCGGTCAATCAAACCTACCTTGAAGGATTTACACCTTCACAGACGGATGGGGAGTTAGACTCCCATGCTTGTGCCGAAGCGCGTGGAAACCCCAGGTTTCCGGTGTTCACCAAGCCATCACCCGCAGACCCTGTGAGAGTAGGTGTACCAAACCAAGCATTACGAGAACCTGCCTTCAAGTAATGCTTATTGAATCGCTGCCAGTGTGCAAAGACGTGCTTACGAGGTTCGGGTTGAATCGAAGTCTGCAAGGCGTATCTTGCTGGCAGTTTCTCATAGTACATTCCCATTCCACGACGCGCTAAAACTAGACCCGCCGCGCTATCACTACCCATACCATAACGTTTCATATACTTAACAACGCCGATTTGGCTAGAATATTTGGGACTAACCTCAAGAATTTTGATACCTAGTTTTAAGCATCTAGCTTTTAATAATTCAAAGAACTTGGCATAAGCAAAACCTGATAACATCCGATTGTACAAGCGAGCGCGTTTGAATTGTTTCTTCTTGTCGGAAAAGTCTAATTTCTCAATAACAATTGGCTTCAATGTAGCTAGCGCTCTGGATGTCAGTTCTGTAATAGCACCAGCCAATCTTGCTTCAGTTTGTTCTGTTGAGCATGAATGTAAATCTAAATTGACTTTTCCCCAAGCTACAGGATTCCCGTGACGGTTGGTCGCACACCATCCTATAGAGCCGGGATTAATATCTAAACCTATGCACCCTGCATATTTGTCATTACTAGTGATAGAAAAGTTGACCAAACAAGTAATAGCGACTACCCACTTCCCTTTTTTATTTTTGCTAAATACATAAGTCAGAGCCTTGTTTAATGCCCAAGCGGTAACTATCAAGTCATATCCATACTTATTAATTTTATGAAGTGGCAAGGTACAATATTCGCCGTATATTGACTCTAAAAAATAAGGGACACGAATTTTTAAACTGGGGATGACGCCCGGTGTTAGCTGACATATTTGATTGCTGTTAGTTTCGTTAGTACTCCCGACAAATGGAATCTTGCCGTCTGAACCCAAATTAACTTTGACACCTCGTTGGACTACTTTAGCTCTCTTGTCTAAGTACATCCTCAATTGGCGTTTTTTTTGATGTAATTGCTGTTTAGCTAGTTGTAAGTAAGTTTTCCCATGCGGTTTACCATTAATGGGACAAGCATTATCAAACTCAGGCGCTTTCTTAAGTACTGGAGTTTTTTTCAGTTTTCCAGCTTTAGTTTTTTGGGGGTATTTGATTGCTAAATTATGTTTCTCTACTGCTTGGGCATATTCCCGGTGACTCTTCAGTCGTTTGTTCAACCGTTCGATTTCTGCCTTAACTGATTTTATTTTGGCATCTAGTGTATCAATATGCCTTTTCTGGCATATGAGTGCCGACTCAATTTCACCTGTAACAAAATTAATAACACTGTTGGCATGACGCTTGTTTACCTTGTGGGTGTTTTGAATTAGTGAGTTTAACTTCTCTTTTTTCATATCACTTTGCAAACCTTCTAATGCCACAAGGGACATCTCTGCTGCTACTCTTGAGAATTGGTCTAACATCTCAAGCGTCCGTGTTTCACCTGGTAAATTATTCTCAATCTGAGTCACGTAAGTTTGATAAACTTGCGGCATCCGCTTCACCTCCTTTGCTGCTATTTGTTAGACTATTCGTATGACATTTAGTATAACAGGACAAGTCCTAAAATGGCAAGAGATTATAGATTAGTCGTTAGACTTACCGAGCGAGAGCGGCAAAAGGTGGAGAATCTTGCTCGAACATTGGGAGTCTCTATGTCAGAAGTCGTTCAGGACTGGATTAAAACTTTACCGGAGCCGGAGATTGATCGCCAACCTCTACTCAAAAAAGAGGAGGAATGAGTAGATCTGAGGAGAAATTTGTTTACAGTTCCTCAGCCCCTTTTTTGGACTTGTTACTGAAACTGTTGGACGTTTGGTGCGGCTACAAGGTACAGTTGCAGCATCTACCGTGCAAAGACGAATCAAAGAAAAACTCGGCGAACGTGAAACAGTTTCAAGAGCAACTAGACGAGTTCTACGATGCTGTGTTGATTGGGGTGTCCTGGAAGACACAACAGAAAAAGGTGTTTATCAATCAGCAAAAGTTCAATTCATAGACAACAAAGCATTAGCCGCATGGTTGATAGAAGCAGCTTTAGTTGCCAGTCATTCAGAGATACAAGCTTTAGGTAGAATTAGTCAAACACCCGCACTGTTTCCATTTACTGTTAGTCCCCTGAACATAAGAGATTTAGATTTAGATTTAGAAGGTCATCAAAGGTTAGAATTATTTCGCCAAGGGCTTGATGAAAATATGGTCATGCTCCGGCGTTAATTTCCCGTACTACTTCAACATTAGTTCTGAATTACTAACTTTCAAATCATACTAGCAACTGCGATCGCGAATACTGTAACTTCCAGAACTTAACTTATAAAAAACCTCATGACGCTAAAGATCTGCTGTTTGAACTAGTATAAGACCATTTTGAGCCAGATCCAACTTTAAGAACCATCTGATGGGGAGTAAAAATTTCCCAATACGGTAAGTCAATACCCTCTTCATTATCTTCATTATTTGGAAGCAAAATTAACTTGTATTTATTGTTGAAAGCTATACTAAGACCAAGGTTTTGGTAGTTAATTTCTACAGCAGCGATCGCATTGTTTGCGATGATATCAAGTCGCTGTTTGATGATTTCAGAGTCATCTTCAGATGTAACAATAGTTTCGCTTGGGGAATCAATTTGCCATCGAGTTGCTTGCGTACCCAATATCCATGCTCCTTTTTCCTTTCCTATCATCGATTTTTGTGAATAAGTAATTCTTTCTCCAATATGAATAGTCAATTCATCTCCATAACTCAAGCTTGCTTTCCAGCAGGTTTCTCCAATCAATCCACTTATTATCTGGGTAAGCGGTTCTAGATCGCTAAGTCTAGATATGTTCTTAACTAAATTTGTTGTCATAATTCTATCTTTAACTAAGTTTTTATAGTTCTAAAAATTCACGATCTTTTCGTCTCATTTCTTCATAATTAAAATCTCCGCGTTCATTTTTTGAACCACTACGACCGGATGCTTTTTCTTCTTCCAAAAAATCTCCGAATTCTCTTCTCTCTTCTTCTGTCATCTTGAATTCTCTAGCAATAACATTTACTTGCCGAATATCTTTTTTCTTACCCAACTAAGCTCTCATTATGTAGATATAGCTCCTATTATATAGCAATCCGACATCGTTTTTAAAAAGGCTAAAGCCGAATTGCACAGCAAATGAAACTTAGCAAGAGATGTTTTGCTACAATAGATTACACAAGTTAACATATTGTTAAAAAAGCGTGTATATCAGCAAAACTCTATGAAAACGTTACTGAATCCCAACAACCCAGATGTTACTCGGTTGTTTTCTAACCTAGAACTCTACGAAAATAAACTAACCCATCAACCAGGTAGCGTTTTAGGAAACACAGCGCTGATTGCTGGAACCACCATTGGGGCGGGGATTCTAGCTTTACCTGCAGTGACATTGCCGTCCGGAGTCGTACCATCTACAGTTCTACTCATCAGTGTTTGGCTTTATACATTGGTTTCAGGGCTTTTAATTGCAGAAGTGGCTTTGAATGCGATGCGTCGTGTAGGGCGTCCGAGTTTAGGGCTGTTGGTGATGGTGGAGAGGACTCTAGGTTCATTAGCAGCAAGAATTGCAGGCGGAGCATATTTGTTTTTACACTATGCTTTACTTGTGGCATATGTTTCCCAAGGCGGAGATATTCTAGTATCGGCTATGGAAAAACTTTTGGGGATACATTATGTTTTCCCTACTTGGATAGGAACGACGGCTTTCACTCTAATTTTTGGCGGCATTTTGTATCTTGGTAGAGAAAAGTTTATTGAGAAATTAAACAGCGCTTTTGTTGCGATCGTTTTAACTTCATTTGTAGGATTGTTGTTATTAGGAGTCACCCACCTGAACATATCATCATTCGTCTTTCAGGACTGGAAAGCACTACCTCCTGCTGTCTCTGTTATGTTTGTAGCGTTGTTCTACCATAATGTGATTCCTACAATTGTCACCCAGCTTGAAGGAGATGCTCGCAAAATTCGTCAGTCTATTGTTGTTGGTTCTGCTATTCCCCTTGTCATGTTCTTGGCTTGGAATGCAGTGATATTGGGAAGTATCAGTGTAGAAACAATTCAGGTGACAGCAAGTGGAAAAACTTTTGACCCTCTGCATATTCTACAATCGGGAAGTGCTGGAGAATGGCTGGGATTGTTGGTTTCTATTTTTTCTGAGTTTGCGATCGTGACATCATTTATTGGGTTTGTTTACGGCTTGCTAGATTTTTTCAAAGATATTTTTCCAGCAACACCCCAAGAATCTTCCAAGCGTTTGCCGCTTTACTCCTTGATTCTTTTGCCTCCTATGAGTTTATCAGTATTTAATCCCAATATCTTTCTCACAGCTTTAGATTATGCTGGAACCTTTAGTATTTCAGTTTTAGGAGGAATTCTTCCTGCATTGATGAGTTGGAAGCAGCGTCAAGAACAGGAGGAAGGTTTACATAGTACCGTTCAACCCCTTGTTCCTGGTGGTAAGGTAACGCTGATTGTGATGATTGGCGTTGCTTTATTTGTGTTAATTGGTGCATGAGCAGCAACAAACTTGAGTGCTTTCTTACTGATGCGTGAAAACACTCCAGTAATTGCGATCGGTTCCCCTGGGGTTAAATCCTTAAGATTGCCAGGGTTTTTGTTAGCACATAACTAAATCTAGAGAACAAATTTTACTTTATACTTTGTCGTAGCGACTTCAATAGCTTTTTCAATGTCAGTAGGAGTGGGGGGCGCAAAGAGGCTGGGCTTTTCTTCCTCACTTGTGATTTCTTTCACTGGTATCCCTACTTCTGCAAAAAACTGTTCGAGTCCTGCTGGTGTAACCCACATCAAGATTTTGGCAGGCTTTGACCCAGTATTCTTAAAACCGTGAGACTGACTTCTAGAAAAGTGAAGAAAGTTACCAGGAGTAGCGACGATAGTTTGATTCCCTTGCTGGTATTCAATTTCACCTTCTAGAATATAGTGAGCTTCGTCCGCTTCGTCATGGATATGGGGTGGTACAGTGCTTTGCGGTTGCATCACTGTTTCTAATAGTGCATATGCTCCGCTTGTACTTTCCCCAGTTGCTAAAAAGGTGTAGAAATCCCCTAGCACTAAATATGTGGAACTACTACTTTGCTGAACTAATCCGGATTTAAAGTTAACCATTTTGATTCTCCTTCTTTAAAAAAAGTTATTTTTAAGCTTCAGTTTTTGTACATTGTCTGCGGTATCGGCTGAATTAAGATTAAGCTATCTATTGAAAAAGAACAGTCTGAAAAAGTCTTAAATCGTCAGGACTTTAATGCCAATTGGCTTTTGTTGAGATACCTACCCAGTCACCCTCAGTTGTACGACCAACACTATCACACTATACGCGCTTGTATATTTGCTACTTGGTGAGAATTTTGAAAAAAGAGGGTAAAGCATGAAGCAAAAACAGGGAAATTACATCAAGGTCAATAAAGTCCCCATTGACTTAAGCAATTTTTAGAAAAATTCATTTTGATCGAGCGCTAAAGCTGCTACTCCACATATTGTCTTGATGCTGGAACTGCTCTTTCTTTACCCCAATTCTTGATGGCATCAATGTAAAGATTAAGACATCGTGGGTTGGCTCGAGCAAGGAAACCTAACAATAAGGGTTCAATGTTGGGTTTCGTTCCTCAACCCAACCTACGTAATGACCTCTGATGTCACTGCTTTAACTCTTCACGCCATGAAAAAATTATTTTTTCTTCCGCTTGTCTAAACTCAATATTAAACTTATCAAACACAGCCTCTCGTCCCAAAAGCATAACATCTGTAGTATTGTTTTGCAGCCATGCTACAGGGGCTATAAAGCTTTTTCCATCAATAGTCATTTCAACCTTGCGTAAAACACACTCAACAGTTCCGCCTACTGTTTGTGCTAATAATGTTTGTTCTCCGTCAGCCAAGGTATATCCCAAATCTTGACCAGCCTTGAGTGAAATTAAACTAAAGTCAGCCCCCGAATCAACTAACATAATTGCTTTAATTTCCAAATCTTTGTGCTTGAGATTTACTATTAAGGTTTTAAAACTTCTTGTCCCTTATTTGCTTGTATAGCATCCTCTACAGTTGTATTCTCAACCATCAGAGTTTCATGCTCTGTATCTAGCTCGACGGCTACTACCGCAAAGCCGTTCAAGTATGTTTAATTAATTAAACTAAACACTAAATCTTTCTTGGAGACGTTGTGTAATTAATTTAATTTTTTCTTCCCTGGTAAGGGTTTCTAGTTCGTTGACGCTTAAGATCGTTTGCTTGGGATGTTGATGTTTTCGATTGAGGTAAGCATAAAATGCATCTCGATCGTCCTTGTGATTGAGCAAATATTGCTTCAATTCCTGGTCGCTCATTTTGGTATAGTCAACATTATTCATTAGAATATCTCTCCATCGGGTGCAATTTCAATTTCGATGTTTTCTTGATGTCCCGCTAAAATAAACAAGTTATTATTACGTTCATCTATTCGGATAATGTGAATGGGTTGGAACATAACATTAGTTAGTGTATAACACATTATATATAAACTTTGAAGCTGTTTAATTGTCGGTTCATTCATCTAAAAACTTCCGGGAGTTTGGAAACCTTGTAGCTTTAGCTCAAGGATGAAACACGACACGGGCGCTCTTTATTAGCCGTCACCCATACCGATATAAAAATAATAGGAGCGATCGCAGCGCTCCTATACAAATACTACAAATTTCTTTTTAGAGAGTGAGGTTAAATTTTAGCTTCTTCCTTCACCAACTTATCCCAACCCAAATCTTTGAGATTGTTATTCCGCCTCAGTGGGCGAGTGACCAACTCCAGAATATCGCGAGCATTGGTGAATCCATGAATTTGAGCAAAGGTGAACTCTACAGACCACTTAGTGTTGATCCCCCTTGCTTCTAATGGGTTAGCATGAGCCATACCCGTGATTACCAAATCTGGCTTCAAATCGTAAATACGCTGAATTTGATTGTAGTTATCTGGCTTTTCTACAATCTTGGGTAAAGGTACGCCCATTTCCTGACAGGTTTTTTCTAAAAACGCCAACTCAGCTGCTTGGTAGCGCTTATCCATGTAAGGAATACCGACTTCAGGAACCGTCATCCCGCAACGTACTAAGAATCTTGCTAAGGAAACTTCGAGCAAGTTATCGCCCATGAAGAAAACCGACTTTCCACGAATCAGTTTTATATAATCTTCTAAACTTTCCCAAATTTGGGCTTCCCGTTCATCCAATCCTTTGGGAGTAATGCCAAACACCGAGCAGATTTTTTCAATCCAAGCACGGCTACCATCGGGACCGATAGGGAAAGGTGCGCCAATCAGCTTGCACTTACGGCGACGCATTAAGGTGGTTGCGGTGCGGCTGAGGAACGGGTTGACACCAGCAACGTAATACCCTTCTTCAAGAACGGGAAGTTCGGTAAAGCGTTTAGCGGGTAGCCAGCCAGAAACTTGAATGCCTTGCTTCTTCAGTTCTAGTGTTAACTGAGTGACGACAGGATCGGGGAGGGAACCAAAGAGGACTAACGGAGGATGATCCGCATATTCGGATTCTTCGCTAGCAACCTCTTCTTTTTTCTTACCAAAATTCAGTAGCTTTTGAATGGCATTGCGTTCGTTTTTCTCAGCTTCTACTGTGGGGGCTTTGTCAGGACAACGTGTAGCCATTGCAGCTAATACGGTGTCTTCTCCTTGAGTGAAGGCGTAGTCTAAACCGTTGGCACGTGCAACAACAATGGGAATACCAATTTCAGATTCTAGCTTGGGTGCCAAGCCTTCCAAATCCATTTTGATGATTTCCGTGGTACAAGTGCCTATCCACACTATCACGCTGGGATTGCGATCGCGCTTAATCTGCAAACACAACCGCTTTAACTCCTCATAATCATTCAGTTGAGCAGAAATATCGCCTTCTTCTAACTCTGCCATTGC
>NZ_BAACAP010000080.1:0-14349 GCF_045865695.1 Scytonema hankhaensis NUACC26 | reverse complement strand
ATTATGATTTCCGTCTTTTGCTATCAGCGAAACTTGGCTTAGAGGAAATCCCGCATCCCGCAATTCGGTAAGTGCAAATTCTGCATCTCGGCGATTGGGGAATACACCAACTGCTCTTCTTCTTCTGTGTGTGTTGGGTACTGCACCTACTACGCCAGGAGTAGCCGCTACGGGGTTTACTGTACCTTGCTTGTGTTCGGGGCGATCGTAAACGGCAAATTCTTGTATTCCACGATGGGTCAAAATATCTCTTGCCCTATCAATTTCAGCTTCAGTCCCATCTATAATGACGAGATAATCTCCCCTCTCCAATCTCTCGTTGTAAACTCTAGCGCGTTCTTCAGGAATACCCAAGCCAATCAATGCGCCAACTACGCCACCAGTTGCTGCACCAATTCCTGCACCAGCTATAGTTGTTGCTAGCGCTGTTGCTGTTGCTCCAGCAAGCATGATTGGACCGATTCCCGGAATAGCTAAAGTTCCCAAGCCAACTAACAATCCTGTTAATCCGCCTAAAACTCCTCCAGAAACTGCTCCAGCTGTAGCACCTTCATCTGCTTTGTTGCCTATGTTTTCTCGAACCTCAGCACCTGCAATTTCATCTTTGCGATCGGCATCCCGTTTAATAACAGATACCCTGTCCATTGGAAAGCCAGAACTTCTTAATTCATGTAATGCGTTTTCCACATCTTGACGGCGTGGAAATACGCCTACAGCACGTCTATGTATTCCTACAGCCATGCCCTCTTACCTCAATAAGTAACAACTTTAATTTGCTGATTCTTCTAATGCTATTAATTCTATTTCTACAGATTTTCCTTTAATTTGCATCAATCCCGTGGAGTAACTTTTCTATCTATCAGGAGTATTAGCTTTTTACCTTTATACAATACATTAAGAAAAGTAAATAAAATGAAAAATGTTTTTTTCTTTGTAATGGAGATGCGATCGCACAAAAATATCTGAGCTAAAAATGTGTAATATTAGAAAGTCGCTTTTGTTATATGGGTATGCAAGAAAGTCCTGAAGATTGGTGGGTTGAAATTATGACAAGTAAGCCGCGCTGTATTTATTATTTTGGACCCTTTGTCAATCGTGAAGAGGCAGTGATTGCTTACTCTGGCTATATTGAAGATTTAGACAATGAAGGAGCACAAGGAATTGTTGTCGTTATTAAACGCTGTGCGCCTGAAGTTTTGACAATATGCGATGAAGATGAGGATGACAAAGATATTACTTAAGTCAGTCTGGATAATTAAAGCAAAATATTTATGATTTTCATAATCTATAGCAATCCTATTTGATTTATAAAATACACATAGGTAGGGCTATGCCGCATAAAAGACTTAGTGGTGGGCTATAGCTCTACCTACAGTACCTAAAATTATTTATAAATGATTTAGGATTGCTATATTATTATACCTTTCTTATAAGAAGATGTTTATAAGGTTTCAATTCATACTTAGCTTCGTTTTTTGTGTTTAACACGACCTAAATCTTGATTTTTACCAAGCAGCAAAATGTTACTATCTAGTCTGTTGCTTGACCTTTTTAACGAGCAACATAAAAATGATAAAAACTGCGAGATCGCATTTCTCACTAAATCTAGTTTGTTCCTCCTCAAAGCGATCGCTAGATGTATTTGTTTGAGCTTATTTTTACTGTGCCACTTAAACTTTAAGTTTTTGGCACAACATTTTACAAAGTAATGTAGACGAAAGCAGATAAAAATAGTCACTGAATAGACATTGACAAGATATTGCGTCAAAATTTTATGAGTTAACAGAACTCTTATTCCCAAAATTGAGGGGCGGCAAACGTATCCCACTCAATGGCGTCAAAGATTGCTTTTTACCCTTTCATCTGTTCTGACTGGAGCAATTCTTTTAGCTGGAATGGGAATTTACACCACTCTAAAAGGTTTACAGCCAAAAGTGGAATCTGTAAATAATTCTTCACAAGATACCATAGTCGCCGAGCAAAATACCTCACAACTACCTGTAGACACATCTATTTCGCCAATTCTAATTTAAGCGGTATTAATTTAAGCAATGCAAATCTCAGTGGTGCTAATCTTGACAATGCCAATCTGACCAATGCTAATCTAAGTAGTGCCGACTTAAAAGGAGCTAATCGTCAACTACCCACACTATACACGAAGTGTTAATGTGGGCTTGCAAGAATGCTCGTCTGAAAGGAACTCTTTTAGATGGTGCTAACCTCAATGGTGCAAATTTACTGTAGGGCAATCTATATGAAGCTAGATTTTAGCTTGTACTGTGATTAATCTCACTTATGTATGAGATACAGATCGTTTTCCCCTGACTTATTTATCTCTTAGGTTGAAGTCAAACAATTTATTTTAACCGAAAGATATAAATAAACCTAAATAGTGGTTGTGGGGGAACTATGATTGAAAAACTATTGTTAGCTGCTACCTTAACTTTTGCTCTAAGTATATTTGCGGAATTGGGTCTATCTCCTTCATGGCAAACACCTAGAGGAAGAAGCGGGCAAAGTCAAACTGTTATCACTCTGACGCCGCCTAAAAATTAAGTACTTTCACTACAGTATAACTGCTGAGAGTACATCAAGAATTATAAACCATTTTCCTGTATTTGAACTACTCAGGAAAAAATGCACGCGATTTTCGTATATGAAAAGCCAAATTTTAGTGACAACCGCATTTTTAACTATTCTCAGCCTCAGCCAAACTGCCCAAGCAGCAAATCCCGAACATATCAAACAACTACTGGCTAGCAAAAAATGTTCGGGTTGCGATCTCTCTGGTGCTGGTTTGGTCATGACTGACTTATCAGGGGCAGATTTGAATGGAGCAAACCTTGCAGGGGCTAATCTCAGCCGTGCTAATTTAATTGGTGCGGATTTGAGAAATGCTAACTTGAGCGGCGCTAGTTTCTTTGGTGCTAACCTGAGTGCTGCCAAACTCACTGGTGCAAGTTTAGTGGGTACGGATTTAAGACGTAGCTATCTTTATAATGCAGAGTTAACTAGTACAGATATTAACAGTGCTAACGTACAAGGTGCGACAGGTATACCCTTAAAAAGTGCTAAACCAGAGGAATTTTATGCCTGGGGTGTAGCAGAAGCACAGAAAGGGAACCATCAGGCAGCTATTGACTATTTTAGTCAGGCGATCGCAGTCAAACCCGATTATGCAGGTGCATATCTCGCTCGTGGTATAGCCCGTTATCAAATCATGGATAGACAAGGCGCATTCCAAGATGCCCAAGTAGCAGACAAGTTATTTACATCTGAAAAGAATGCAGCCGGGATGCAAACAGCACAAGCATTTATTCAAGAATTACAAACACCTTACGTCGATCCCGCACTCAAGCCAGCCAAACCCACCTTTGTGGATTTTGTAGGAAGTATTGGTTCCCTCTTACTGCAATTTTTGCCATTTTAATGATAAGACTGACTACTTTGAGAGCAATTTAAAGGAGTTAGGTAGGGAGCATCCCAATTTGGAAAAAATACGCCCGCGATTTCTAATCGCGGCTACACAAACGAAGTCCGCAAGACAAGGACTAGTGCAAAGCCTGCCTCCGCAGGCTTTGTTTGTATAGCCGAGGCAGCGCGTTGCGGAAAGCAGCGCCGTGCGGGGGTTCCCCCCGTTGAGGCGACTGCGGAGGGTTCCCCCCGTTGAAGCGTCTGCCGTCGGTGAATTCTATTCTGAGGGCAATGTGCCAAATCGGGATGCTCCCGTTAGGTATTGGGCAATGATATGTCGCTGTTGATGTGAAGCTGATATATTTCCCGACAAATTTTTGATGCTCCTACCCCTTTTTTGGTAATTAAAGATGTAAGATAATTCCAAGCCATATATCTGATATCAAGCAAGCATTTCGTTTCTTCATCTATATCCCAATCTTCTGCTTTCTCCATAAAGGCAGCTGCTTCATACCAAGAAGCTGCATGAAGAATTAAGTTCGTTAAACTGTGATAACGCAGAGAATAGTCATTACATTCAGGATCGTACATACGTATGATACTTTTTCCCTGCTGATAAGGTACAACAGTATAAAAAACATTACCTTGATACCAGAGTTTAAAAATGGGAAAACTATATTCAAAAAATTTTGCTTCTTCACGTTCGTCATACCGGCTCTCACCCATTTGCTCACAGTATGCGCTTACAGCCTCCTGTAAAGACATGAATTCGGAATTTTCAAATAGAAAATTATAACCGGATGAACCATCGCGCCATTGGTACAGTTCATAAATTTCTTCCGGCAGCTTGAACGGCAGGATATGAGCTTGAGCATCAATCTCTGCACGTGAAAGTCCTGGGCTTAGCTGAGCAGCTCTATCAGGTATGTTCCTCATTAACCATAGACGAATTCGTTCCAATCCTTCTGTTAGTTCTGACATTTTTCGCTCATAGTCTCCCAAACTAGAGAAGACAACCTAGTTGTACTATCAAACCTTATGAGTTTCTATAGAATAACTTACCTTCATTTTATTGGTACAGAGTAGTCCCAGAACCTGTATTATTATGGGGTACAAAAATCATGAGAACAGAAAACCAGTTTAAGCTTAAAAGTCATATCCTTTAATGATTTAAAAATTGGATATTATCTTTCCAACTAACAATTAACAACTTTCTACTAACCAATGACCCTTTCTAATAATTTGTGGGAAGCCAATCAAGATCTAGCTCAAGCTTGTCTTCAGCATCCTTTTGTCCGAGGTATAGGAGATGGTACCCTAGAGCGACAAAAATTTGCCTACTACGTTGGACAAGATGCCTTTTTCTTAGAAGCTTTTGCTCGTGCTTACAGCATAGCTGCAGCTAAAGTCCCCAACTTTTCGGATTTTCTGACGTTTCATTCCTTAGCAGGTGGTGTTTTACAAGAACTTCAGTTACATGAAGGATATGCTGCTCAGTGGGAAATCGATTTACGTTGTATAAAACCTGGAGTAGCAACCCGTCGGTACACAGATTTCTTATTATCAACTGCTTGGAGTGGGGATGTAGGTTTAACTGCTGCTGCTATGTCCCCTTGTATGCGGTTGTATGCTTTTTTAGGCAAACAATTAGCTCTTAATGGTATTCCTACCCATCAATATAGTGATTGGATTCGTACTTACAGCAGCGATGACTTTCTTCCTCTAACACAACAATTAGACAATTTGGTTGACAGCTACGCCAGTCATACAGCCTTGGTAGAGTCAACTTATCGCTATGCCATGTTTTGCGAACAAGACTTTTTCCAAGCAGCATGGAGCTATACAGTGAGCAGTGACCAGTGACTAATGACCACCTGACCAGTGAACGGGCGCTCTTGTGTTGCGCCTCTACTAACAACTAACCACTAACCATTAACACTTTTTATATATTTAATTGTTTTTTCTATCAATAAATTAATTTAAGAATAGTTATAAAATAACAATATATATTTTGTCATTTAAGCTTTTGACAAGGCTTGTTCCTTAACAAATCGGCGTTATGAACTTGTTCAGAAATGACTTTGTTGCACTTGCTGTGATGGTAATTTTGTAGTAGATAATGACAATATTTGTCAGACTCACACATCGTAACACACTTAACTACAGAATATGTTGTCCGAGGTTTACTGCAAAGGTTTGTATGACGATCGCTCAATGGATGTCGAGGAATTATTGAGACGCTATCAGGAAGGAGAGAGGGATTTTAAGGGTGTCATCCTGATAGGCTGTTACTTAACAGAAATCAATCTGAGTGGAGCTAATTTACAAAGAGCTTCTCTCAGCGAGGTTGATTTGAGCAGAGCCAATTTGGTGGGAGCCGATCTAACAGAAGCATCGCTAATCAGAGCCAATTTAACTGGAGCTAACCTAACGGGTGCTAATTTGAGTGGAGCTAATCTTTTTGAAGCGAAGCTTACAGGAGCGACACTTGATGGCGCGGAACTAAAAATGGCAGATTTGATAGATGCAGATTTTACAGCAGCAAGTTTACAGGGAGCCAATCTGTACGGGGCATACATGATAGGAACTCTGTTACAAGGCGTCATCATGCCAGATGGGACAATTCACTCCTAGTAGGGGCAATGGTCACTGGTCACTGGTCACTGGTCACTGGTCACTGGTCACTGGTCACTGGTCACTGCTTACTGACTTGCCATAGCTTGGGATGGAGTATTGCGCCACAATTGATACAATCTTGTGGCTGGCATTGTAAGATACAAAATATCCCCTCCACTCAAGCTTGTTTCTAATAAATCCCAACCATGAATGGTTTGGGAGTTTGTTTCCAAATATAAAGGAACAAAATCGGCGGACATGGCAGCATCTTGAACTCGCAAACCACAAAAAGGATGTGCGGGTGTAATCAAAGTGGCAAAAGCTACCCAAAGACTATCTCCTGTAATCCCATTGCCAAGTATTTTTCCGCCAAGTGCAGCAGCAGCGAATGCTGGGGCTGCTAGTTCTGCTGGGCAGAGTATCGCCTCAAAATCAAATACCTGTTGTGCCACACCCGCAAAGTCAGGATCTGCGTAATGGACAATCACTGGCACTTTGGGTGCTAATCCTTTGGCTGTTAAGGCAATTTCCAAGTTAGTTGCATCATTTCCAGTCATTGCTAACAATGCCGCAGCAGTTTCCATGTTACTGGCTTTTAGTGTTGCTGAGAAGCTAGCATCGGCGTGAATAACGGGAATACTCCATCCACGCGCAGTGCTGACATATTTGTTGTTAGGATCGCGCTCAATGACGACAACTTCATGCCCGCTATTATGCAGTTGTTGGACAATTTTTATACCTATTCCACCTAAACCACAAATAATGTAGTGATTGCGATGAGGAACTCGTGCTGCATCCCAAAATTGTTTGAAGCGAGTTCCTAAAATAAAATCGTTGAGTAATGCATACCAAATACCAAATACTGCTGCTCCGATTAACATCATCACAACAGTAAATAGTTTAATACTCATAGGAGCTTGTCCTATTAACGCATCATTGCCACCCGCACCCGTAATCATACCTACGGAAAAATACAAGGCGTCAACGACAGACATTTTTTGCTCGGCTGATACGTAAGTTAGTGTCGCAACTAGAATAATAAATAATAAAACTAAAGCACCTACTAATACAGATTGAGCATGTTGTTTAAATTGCCGAAGATTAGTAAGCACTTTTAACAGTTTTGTAATGAGGGATTTACGAGCGGGACGGATGCAGGGTTGGGTTCCGATAATGAGACGATCGCCCACCTTCAATTCTTGCCCGGATGCTACCGCCGTGACTAAATCCATCTTACCTTCCATAGGCAGATAGTAAATGAGGACACGCGATCGCTCATTCCACAAATCGCTCAACTTACAACCCCGCCAAGGGTGATATTCGTCAATCAATATCTCATGGATAGGCCAAGTGTGTCCAAACAGCTTGATTTGTCCGATTGCTTTGTTACCCAAAGCCGCAAACGTGAAGACGGGTGCTGCTAAACCCGCAACACTCATACTCCAGTGGTTTGTCACAGCGCGATCCAACCGTTCGGCCAAACTCGTGTTAAAGAAGCGATTGATAATGCGAATGCGTGGATTTAACACCCGCGCCTGCATCATAATCGCCAAATTTGGTTCATCATCAGGTCCTGCAATGACAATCGTATGCGCTTGCTGAATTCCGGCGGCAATTAGAGTGCTAGCTGAAAGCAAGTCACCGACAATCACATCTCCTGCTGTTTCACCAGGAATGTGTTGGTGATGAATGCCAACGACTAGCGCCCCCTGCTGTCTCAACAAACGAAAGACCTTATATCCGGTTCGTCCTAAGCAACAGACAATAATTCGAGGTTTCATGAATGGGCAGCATAACTGACAGGGAAGCTGCATTTTTAATACTTATTTATTTTTGCCGAATGATTGGATTCTCAACTGTAGCTAACAACACGATAATTCCATATTTCAGACACTTTCATCGATTTTTAAAAAGTCAATTGTATTTGTACTTATTCCTTTTTAGAAATTGCGAATTGTGAAAAAACTAGCTCCAATAACTGTGGCAAAATTTGTGGGACATAACTGGTGTATCATCATAAAGTCTAGAGCCCAAGCGAACAATGAAGCTATGCAAGCAAAACTCTTAGAGCATTAATATATGCAAGCGTTTCTACTAAGGCGGAAGATGCCGCAGTCCATGTATAAATTGGATAGCGTTGTAGCGCTTCACGAAATGCATCAAAAGTTTTAAGGGGTTTTTTGTCACTATCTTTAGCATACAAGGCAGACTTACAGTTTGTGACATATGCTTGGACAGAAAAGCTAGTGTCTTTTGTAATCAGTCTTCTTTTTCGTTTTTCATCTGATTCGTTTCTACCAAGGCAAGAAGCATGGTCATAGGTTGGTGCTAGATAAGCCAAGTGGCGCGTCGTTCCTCTTCATTCTCTTCTCCAATTCGCAAGCGAGGTGGTTCTATAAAATTCATATTGTTAGTAGTTGGTGGTTAGTGGTTAGTGGTTAGTAGTTGGTGGTTGGTGGTTAGTGGTTAACAATTAACAGCTAACAACTAACTACTATCAACTACTCCCTTCGGTGCTAGAAGACTATCATTACAGGTAGGTAGGGCTATGCCGCACATTCGCCGTTGTAGGGCATAGCCCCACCTACTGTTGTTGTGGAGCGGGTATCTTGCCTACCAAAAACGGACGAGACGCCCGTTCTACAAGCTTACTGAAAACCGCTATATACTAAGCTTTTATTAATACTTGTTTGCGAATATAAGAATTGTACTTCTTTAAGCGCCTTGCAAGAATAGCATCTAACAAAAGCCGCCAAGCATGGCATGAAAGAATACAGGGATCGAAAATTTTAATAAAACTGTTAATGTTTCTACTTTTAAAAGCAACTATAGTCCAATGCAGTTTTAAATAACTTTTGATATCCTCAATCGGCAAAATATCTTGACGGTACTTTTCATCCACTAAAGCGTGAATTTTTTCCTTCATTAAAATATTTGTATCTAACCTAACTTTTAGAGAAATTTTCCGATCGCAACCTCCAGTCCAAACAGTACGATAAGCAAGACATTGATTGAGAAAAATCGCATCTCCATATTGAGCAAGGCGAATCCAGGAATCAATATCATCACAACTGGTTAATTTGACATCCCAGCCTCCTGTTTGCAAGAAAGCCTCGCGGCTACAAGCGACTTGAACGGGTGTCCCAAAAGGAACGAGTTCTAGCAACATACCATAATGAATGTCTGTTTGCGGAACGTAGTAAGCTATTCCCGGACCGACAACAGGCGTGCGACTCTTTTCAACTCCGTCTATATCGACTTGAGCAGCAATGCAAGAGCAAATGGCAGCACTTTTTCGCAATGCGATCGCTCTTCCCATTTCTTCCAAACAGTTGGGACTTAGGTAATCGTCATCATCCAAAAACTTAATCCAGTCTCCACTGCTTGCTTTGACTCCAGCGTTGACTGTTGCTGCATGACCTTGATTCACCTCGTTGCGATGATAAACAAGGCGTGGTAAATTATCATAGCGAGACAGTTCAGCGCTTAAGCTTTTCAAGTAATCTTGGGTGCCATCTAGCGAACAGTCATCAGCTACAACCAGCTCGCAAGGAATTGTCTGGTTGAGTACGGAGTTAATTGCTCGTTGCAACAACGTTAAACGGTTGTAGGTCGTAATAACGACACTGAATATCATAGATCGGATTCTCGCGGCTATTGCCCTCTATAGTCCATTTTCCATCTAGCACCGTTATACTTGGTAAGTGCTCCCACTAAAATAACTAGACTGAATGCTAGTTGTCGATTTATTATTGTTGATTGTGAGTTTTTGCACCAAATATGAACGCTCAGGAGATCATCCGCTCTATAGAAGCGGAGCAGCTAAAATCTAATTTGCCCCAAATATTTGTGGGTGACACAGTAAGAGTCGGAGTTAAAATTAAGGAAGGCGACAAGTTTCGCGTCCAGCCTTATGAGGGAGTCGTTATTTCCATCCGGAATGGTGGAATTAACGAAACTATTACAGTACGTCGCGTATTTCAGGGTGTAGGCGTAGAACGAGTTTTTCTACTGCATTCCCCACGGATAGACAATATCAAAGTCATACGTCGCGGGAAAGTTAGACGTGCTAAGCTTTATTATCTACGCGATCGCGTTGGGAAAGCGACCCGCATCAAACAACGCTTCGATCGTGCTTTGTAAGCTCGTTCCTACAGGAAACTTTGGGAGAAAGCTCAACAAAAAAGCGGCTTGAATCGCTCTAAAGAGTTTTACCCTTCCAAAGTTAACTGAAAAAGTAGCCAATTTGTGTTATCCTAGTGTAAGCTAATAATGGTAACTCAATAAGCAACAGCTCGTGCGCTCTTAGTTCAGTTGGTAGAACGCAGGTCTCCAAAACCTGATGTCGGGGGTTCAAGTCCTCCAGGGCGCGCTGTCAGCTAAGACAATGCCCGAAAGCAAAGCAGTATCTGCTAGATTAGCAGTATGACTTGTAGATTTCGGGTATAGTTTTTGTGTTTGTAGCGGATCGCTTCAAACAAGCTGGAGCTGTTACAAAAAAAGTAGTAGGCAGCGTGTATGTAGTGAACGGGGGAGGAGCGCGATTGTGGCCAAAAAAAATGAAGCAGAAATGACGGAAACATCCAATTCTTTGGGACTTCCGAGCTTCTTCCAAGGACTCAAGGAAGAATTTGATAAGGTGGTTTGGCCTAGTCGGCAGCAGCTAGTAAGCGAATCAGCCGCTGTTTTATTAATGATGGCACTCTCCGCATCACTAATATTTCTAGTAGATAAATTTTTTACTTGGGCAGCACAACAGGTGTTCTGATGACTTATGCAACAGACGGTGAGCGTGATGGAACGCTACAGTCAGACGATACCGCAGATTCAGCGTCAAAAGAAGCTCGCTGGTATGCAGTTCAAGTCGCTTCTGGTTGTGAGAAGCGCGTAAAGACAAATTTAGAGCAGCGCATCCAAACTTTTGATGTAGCTGATAAAATTGTCCAGGTGGAGATTCCACACACACCAGCAGTAAAAATCCGAAAGGATGGTTCTCGCCAGCATACAGAGGAAAAAGTTTTTCCCGGCTACGTGCTAGTGAGAATGCTGATGGATGACGACACCTGGCAGGTAGTACGCAATACTTCTCACGTGATTAATTTCGTGGGAGCAGAGCAAAAACGTGGAAGCGGCAAAGGACGCGGTCACGTAAAGCCAGTGCCGCTAAGTCACACAGAAGTCGAAAGAATCTTCAAGCAGACCAGCGAGCAAGAAGCAGTTGTCAAAATTGACATGGCTGCAGGTGATAAGATAAAAGTGCTTTCAGGTCCGTTTAAAGACTTTGAAGGTGAGGTGATTGAAGTCAGTCCTGAACGGAGTAAGCTAAAAGCTCTGCTTTCGATTTTTGGGCGGGATACACCAGTAGAATTGGAATTTAATCAGGTAGAGAAACAGAGCTAATCAAACATGGCGAAAAAAGTAGTTGCGGTCATTAAGTTGGCCCTCAATGCTGGGAAAGCCAACCCAGCACCGCCAGTTGGTCCGGCATTGGGTCAACATGGCGTTAACATCATGATGTTTTGTAAGGAGTACAACGCCAAGACAGCAGATCAAGCTGGAACGGTAATTCCCGTAGAAATATCAGTGTATGAAGATAGGAGTTTTACTTTTATTCTGAAAACTCCTCCTGCTTCGGTACTCATTACTAAAGCAGCAAAAATTGAAAGAGGCTCTAGCGAACCAAACAAAAAGAAAGTTGGTTCCATTACAACAGAACAATTGCGTCAAATTGCCCAAACAAAATTGCCCGACCTCAACGCCAACGATATCGAAGCGGCGATGAAGATTATCGCAGGGACTGCTAAAAATATGGGTGTGACAGTTAAGGATTAGTAGGGGCGCAAGGCATTGCGCCCCTACAGTAGTTAGTTTGCGCCCGTACAGTAGTTTAGTGGTAAAAAAAACAACTAACAACTAACAAAATTTATCGGGGGAGAAGCGATCGCTTCGTAATAAACCCCAGGAGAGAAAAATGACGAAAAAAGTATCGCGCCGATTACAGGCGCTTCTAGAAAAAGTAGAAGACAGAGATTATCAGCCCTTAGATGCATTAGCACTGCTTAAGGAAACGGCTACAGCAAAGTTCCAAGAAGCAGCAGAAGCACACATTAGATTAGGTATTGACCCCAAATACACAGACCAACAATTGCGGACAACTGTGGTATTGCCTAAAGGAACAGGGCAAACAGTAAGAGTAGCAGTTATTGCCAGAGGGGAAAAAGTTACAGAAGCCAGCAATGCTGGTGCTGATGTTGTCGGTTCGGAAGAACTGATCGACGAGATTCAAAAAGGCAGAATGGACTTTGACAAGCTCATAGCTACACCTGATATAATGCCACAGGTAGCAAAGCTAGGTAAGTTACTCGGTCCTCGCGGTTTGATGCCATCCCCCAAAGGTGGAACAGTCACATTTGATATCGCAAGTGCGATCGGGGAATTTAAAGCAGGTAAATTAGAATTCCGAGCTGACCGGACTGGTATCGTCCATGTTATGTTTGGTAAGGCATCCTTCACACCAGAAGATTTACTGGTAAACTTGAAAGCGTTGCAAGAAACAATCGATCGCAACCGTCCTTCAGGAGCAAAAGGTCGTTACTGGCGAACAATATACGTATCCGCTACAATGGGACCTTCGATTAAAGTCGATGTCAACGCCCTAAGGGATTTGAAACAAGCTGAAGGTGTGTAATAGGGATTGGGGAATGGGGACTAGGGACTGGGTGTAATATGTGTAAAACCCAATCGCCATTGCCCCTTATCCCCAGAGGGGGCCCCGAGTTCCCCAATCGCCAATCCCAAAATTAAGTACAGCAACAGCCGGAGACAGCAGGTGCTATTAGCTTAATATCCTGCCGAGGTTTGCGTCCTAAATGCTAAAAGTACATCCTTTAAATAAGGTTTATGTACTGTAGTGTAAAGACGATGAAGTAAAGACGTATTGTGAAAAGCGTACTTACTCTAAAACCCCGGCTGCAAGAGCTGGGGTTTATTGTTTTATTTGTTAGTAGATAGTAGTTAGTAGAAAAAACCCCACTAATACCAATTCTCCAAATGATTGCTACACACGATCCCCCATTATCCACGCCACTTGCTTTATACCGGGGAACCCGTCCACCGCAGTGGCTCCCCTTAAAAAGGGGGACTTTAAAGACTTTCCCCCCTTGTTAAGGGGAGCCAGCGCTGCAGAAGGGTCTCCCGAACTCACAGCGACTGGCGTGGGCTAGGGGGGCTCTCAATCTGTTACTTTAATACAGAGAATTGGTATAACAACTAACAACTAACAACTAACAACTAACAAATTCAAGGAGGTGATAAAGATGCCAAGAACGATAGAAGATAAACAGGCTATAGTAGCAGATCTCAAAGAAACTTTGAGTGAGTCGCAATTAGCAATCGTCATTGACTATCAAGGGTTAACAGTTGCCGAAATTACAGATTTAAGAAAACGCTTGCGTCCTGCTGGGACTGTATGTAAGGTGACTAAAAACACCCTAATGGGTATTGCCATTAAAGACCAAGAGCAATGGCAACCATTAGAAGAACTACTCAAAGGTTCTTCTGCCTTTTTGCTAGTTAAAGAGGATTTCTCAGCAGCAATCAAGGCTTACCAAGATTTCCAGAAAGCCACCAAGAAAACAGAAGTTCGTGGCGGCGTCATGGAAGGTCGCTTGTTGAAAGAGCCTGAGATCAAAGCTTTAGGAGATTTACCATCTAAAGAGCAACTGATCGCACAAATTGCTGGAGCCATCAATGGTTTGGCTACCAAGCTTGCTGTTGGTATCAACGAAGTTCCAGGTTCTCTCGCTCGTGCTTTACAAGCTGTCGCTGATAAGGAAAAAGGCGATGGTGAAACTGAAAGTGCATCTTAGTTAGTAGGGGCGCAAAGCGTTGCAACCGTACAGTCGTTAGTAAAAAACAACTAACAATGACAGGCGAGACGCCTGTCCTACACAACTAACGGCGAGACGCCTGTCCTACATAATTAACCAATCAACATTACAGGAGTTTTAACAATGTCCGCAGCAACCGATGAAATTTTGGATAAATTAAAAGGACTGACTTTGCTCGAAGCCGCTGAGTTAGTTAAGCAAATCGAAGAAGCTTTTGGCGTAAGTGCTGCTGCACCTGCAGGTGGAATGATGATGATGGCTGCACCTGGTGGTGGTGGTGCTGCTGCTGCTGAGCCAGTAGAAGAGAAAACTGAGTTTGATGTTATTCTTGAAGCAGTTCCTGCTGATAAGAAGATTGCCGTACTTAAAGTTGTACGTGAATTGACTGGTTTGGGTCTGAAAGAAGCAAAAGACTTGGTAGAATCAGCAC
>NZ_BAACAP010000079.1:0-13938 GCF_045865695.1 Scytonema hankhaensis NUACC26 | reverse complement strand
AAGGATCAATTCATCTCCGTAACTTAAATTGGCTTGCCAGCAGGTTTCTCCAATTAATCCACTTATTACCTGGTTAAGGGGTTCTAGATTGCTAAGTTCAGTGATATTATTAACTAAATTTTTTGTCATAATTTTATATAATTATTGTTGAAAACTATGCTAAGACCAAGATTTTGGTAGTTAATTTCTACAGCTTGGATAAAGCTTTAACCAGTGATTTATAAAATTAGAATTCGAGTACGTACAGTATACGTAATTTTATCCAGCCAGTAGCAAGGCAAAAACTAAGTATTTTCTCTAATATAAAATCCGTCAGTCTGTAATAAAACAGATACAGGAAATTAGAACCATTTATCTAATTTACAAATTTGGAGTTGGTAGGTGATATTAAATTCCGCTTTTCTAACCCCTTTTGGTCCTAGCGATTGAAATCGCGGCTATACAAACGCTCGTCCGCCTACGCGGACTAAATAAGGGGAAATCTAAAACGTGAATTTATTATGAGTAGTAATACTGAGTGCCGAATTTCTGCTATCTACTTTCCAGTAAGGCAAATTAATGACGGAAACCATCAATCCTACACCTGGTTCTATTGTAACCAGTCGCGATCGCCAGTGGGTTGTCATACCTTCAGAAAATCAGGAGGTCGTTCGTTTGCGTTCCTTAAGTGGGAACGAAGACGAAATTGTGGGTATTTATCAAAAACTGTGGGAAGAGGGGCTGGAAACCATTGAACCAGCAACTTTTCCTTTACCCAAAAGCGAACAAGTCAAAGACCATTCCGCCGCATTGTTATTGATGGATGCAGCGCTAGAAAATCCATTAAAAGAAACGGTATTACGGGCATTGATATTCACATTTCCTGCATTTCCTTTTCCAGCAGTGCCAGCAATCAGTTGAGCTTCATTAGTGACGGCGAGAGAACCACTAATGATGTTGATATCACCACCTTTGCCTATTGCCCCTTGCTCCACAAGGCTTAACGCAAAACTCCGATCAAAAGAAACGGTATCGCGGACATTGATATTCACATTTCTGTTATAACAGGTATTCAAATCCACGGACTTTTGGAGACACAATGGGTTTACCCTCAAAATTTTTAAGAAGTCGGGGATCTGGACAGAAAAAATATTTCATTTCATATCACTGAGGATCTGCTATCTGAGCTAGTATAAGACCATGTTGAGCCAGACCCAACTTTAAGAACCATATGATGGGGAGTAAAAATTTCCCAATACGGTAAGTCAATACCCTCTTCACCGTCTTCATTATTTGGAAGCAGCACTAACTTATAATTATTGTTAAAAATTATACTAAGAGCCAAATTTGGGTAGTTAACTTCTACAGCAGCGATCGCACTGTTTTCGATCGTATCAAGTCGCTGTTTGATAATTTCCGAGTCATCTTCAGATGTAACTATAGTTTCACTTGGGGAATCAATTTGCCATTGAGTTGCTTGCGTACCTAGTATCCATGCTCCTTTTTCTTTTCCTATCATCGATTTTTGTGAATAAGGAATTCTTTTTCCAAAATGAAGGATCAATTCATCTCCGTAACTTAAATTGGCTTGCCAGCAGGTTTCTCCAATTAATCCACTTATTACCTGGTTAAAGGGTTCTAGATTGCTAAGTTCAGTAATATTATTAACTAATTTTTTTGTCATAATTTTATCTTTAACTCAGTTTTTTATATTCCTAAAAATTCACGAGCTTTTCGTCTCAGTTCTTCATAGGTAAAATCTCCGCGTTCATTTTTTGTACCACCATGACCAGTCGCTTTTTCTTCTTCTAAAAAATCTCCAAATTCTCTTCTCTCTTCTTCTGTCATGTTGAATTCTCTGGCAACAGCATTTAGTTGCTGAATATCTTTTTTCTGACCCAATTTAGATTTTATTGTGTAGATATAGCCTCTATTATACTCACAATTTGCCATCTCGTAAATGGAGAGTATCAAAATCGCTTGTTTCGTAATGACGATCTCATTGTCAACAATTCTACAAATGAATCACACCGTTGGTAGGGGCGCAATGCCTTGCGCCCCTACGGCTGTGGTCTCTTTACCAAATGGTTGTAAACCGCAGAGGCGCAGAGTACACAGAGGTAAGAGAGGAGGGTAATCATGTGTAACTAAATTATTTGCTCCTTGGTCACTGGTCACTGGTCACTGGTCACAGTTAAAGGACATTGTGCAGAAGTAGTCGCAGCTGATGGAGTTGCGTTTGACGACTGAGCTACGAGTGCAATTTGACCATCAGGAGTTTTCACCCAACCTTGTGCTTCAATAATTTCATCACTCACTGTCACTAGGATTGACAAAATATACTCTTTGTCCATCATTGACATTGAACTGACTAAAACTGTGAAAAAGATTGCTCCCACGTTGAGCACCACCTTTCCCGGTTGAGCTGCATCTTTCGCTTTTCAAATTCTGCTTCTTTTTGGTTCATAAATTTATATTAAACATTTTGTTTCTGTTCAGCACGTTGCACGGCGATTTTTTGGAGAATTGTCCGGTTTTTTTCGACGAACGTCCTCACGCTATCCGTTTTCACGCCCGCATAATTGAACTCATACAGCAAGAAGCGGTAGAAACGCTGCTGATAAAAACCAGATTGATTAATGAAAAGGGGAAAAATTATCTGAAATATCTATTAATTTTAGCGATGGTGACTCTTATGATAAGCGGGCAGGCTTACACACAAATAAAACAAAAAGAACAATTGAAAAAAACAGAAGAAATGGAACAAATAACACCAAAGGGATATACAACTTTTCAGGTAAGAGACAACGTTACGATGTATAAGGTGACTTTTAAAAACCAATACAAAATGAACGTTGCGGGACATCTATTTATTCCCAAGAATTTAGATCGAAGTAAAAAACATTCGGCGATCGTTGTTGGGCATCCTATGGGATCTGTAAAAGAACAAAGTGCCAACGTGTATGCTGCAAATATGGCTGAACGAGGGTTTGTGACTTTATCTCTTGACTTGTCTTTCTGGGGTGAGAGTGAGGGTGAACCACGCAACGCTGTTGCACCTGATATTTATTCTGAAGATTTCAGTGCAGCAGTTGACTTTCTGGGCACCCGTCCATTTGTTGACAGAAACCGAATTGGAATAATTGGAATTTGTGGTAGCGGAAGCTTTGTTATCAGTGCCGCTAAGATCGATCCACGAATGAAAGCGATCGCAACTGTCAGTATGTACGATATGGAAGGGAAAATGGCGTGATACATTGCTCTACGCCATCCTTCAGTCTGAATGGAAACTGAACGCTATACAAAATAAAGGCTTTCAACCATAATTCCTGTTGAATGATAAAGTTTACATTCACCTTGAGTCGGGTAGGGGGATGTTCAAATGACTTTTTACATTATTTAGAACAAAAATCACTCAGTAGATATCATCTAAGTTTTTAAGTATAATTGATAACTATTTTTGTCAGAAGAATATAAGAAATTCCGATACTATTTAAACTGCATATATTAAGCGATTGCCTACGGTAGAGCTACGCTTAACGCTCACTTACCAACTACTTTTGACCACACCCATTTGTTATTAGTTCTCAATACGATAACGTATTAACTGCTTTATTGCTGTCACTTTTAATCCTAAAGCCTGAGCGATTGCGGCATCAACTTGAGCAAATTCAGTCACAGGAAACTCAAATTCCATCTGCTTTAAAACCGAATCGGCTGTATAAACTTTGACTTCAGTCAATTTTTCTTTACGTTGAATTACAGCTTCAATAGACATGACAGCCACTGAAACAGAAAACTGGATTTGATGTTTTGAGTCAGCATGGATTTGAGGGGTTGTGTCATAGGTATAACTCAATACTTGATGCGTTAGCAAATTCGTACTCACCCAAAAAAACAGTCCAATTAAGGGTATTGGCAGCCAAAACTCA
Organism: Scytonema hankhaensis NUACC26; assembly: GCF_045865695.1. NCBI lineage: Bacteria > Bacillati > Cyanobacteriota > Cyanophyceae > Nostocales > Scytonemataceae > Scytonema > Scytonema hankhaensis. The sequence continues at coordinate 10,027 of NZ_BAACAP010000079.1, read as the reverse complement.
AGTCCTAAGTTATTAAGTAATTGCAGCCAGCGAGGTCGAGCCATAATACAGAAAAAGTTTAATTATGAATTAATCATAGGAAAATAAAAGGGAAGTACAGCGAAATGATGAATGAGAATCTTACTTGTAGAGGATGATCTCACGCAGTTACGACCACTACAGGGTGCGCTCTCGAAAGTCGGACATATTGTAGATGGTGCTGAAGATGGTGAAATAGCCCAATGGTTAATGCAACAGAGAAATTACGACCTGTTAATTTTAGATTGGATGCTGCCTAAAGTCAGTGGTGTGAGTCTGTGTCAACAGTATCGTCAAGCAGGAAAAACTTCTCCTGTACTGATTCTCACTGCTAAGGACGCAATTTTGGATAAAGTGTCTGCTTTGGATGTGGGTGCAGATGACTACTTGGTTAAACCCTTTAGTTTGCTCGAATTATTGGCACGAGTGCGAGCATTGGGACGCAGAGCACCAATATGGCAAGGTGAGACTCTTGAGTTAGCCGATCTGCAACTTCATCTCAATACTCTAACCCTCAAGCGTCAGGAATTTACAGTCCAGTTGTCGGTTCGGGAGTTTCAATTGCTGGAATATTTTCTACGACATCCCCGACAAGTACTCACTCACGATCAAATTGAACACGCACTTTGGGAATGGAATACGAAGCCAGATAGTAAAGCAATAGCGATGTTAGTGCATCGACTGCGGCAGCGCTTGCAGATGGTAAAAGCGGAAGATTGGTTACAAACCGTGTATGGTATGGGATATCGATTAGTTGCCTCTGAATAATGCTATCGCTCACTCCTCATATGTTCAACCGCAGTCGGCGTAACCTAGCTCGCTGGTTTACACTCTCAATGGGTAGTATTCTGGTGATCTTTGCAGCAATACTTTATTTTTTAGAAGCCAAAGAGCAATTGCGAGCGTTTGACCAAGAACTTTACAATACAGCTCAGTTCATGGTGGCAGGTGTTGAAGATGGACTTTACCAAGAACAGCAACGCATTAGTCTCGAAGATGTCCCCATCTTAGGTGGTGAAGCTTTACCCTTTGAAAATAGAATTATTTATGCTCGTTGGTATACTCCCAAAAAGCAATTACTAGAGTTCTTTGGTATCACTCCATCAGAGCAGTTAAATAATAAACTAGGTTTTCAAACAATAGAGTTAGTTGATGCCGCACAGGAGCCATCCCAAAGGGGCGATCGCGTTTCTAACAGTGTTCGTCATAATAAATTGCTGCGTCAATTAACAGTTCCTGTTTTTCAGGATAAACAATTAATTGGCTATCTGGAAATAGCAGCTTCTCTATCACCTGTTGAAAATACTTTAGGGTCTCTGATCTCGTTTTTAATAGTAGGTGTACCCATTACTTTAAGCTTAATTGGTTTGACGGGTTGGTCTCTTGGTGGAATGGCTATGCAGCCAATTCGCCAATCCTACGATCAATTACAGCGCTTCACTGCTGATGCCTCTCATGAGTTAAGGACACCACTTCAGGCAATTCGGAATCATGCTCAGTTTGGTTTGCTCGAACCAATTGACCCCAATCAACAGCAAAGTTCTCTAGAAAATATTGACCAGATTACTGAATCAATGGGAATGTTAATTCGTGATTTATTATTCTTAGCTCGAAATGAAGGACAGTTAAAGCCAGAGGCACTTAATCCTGTTAATTTAGTTAGCTGGCTTGAACTATTAGTAGGAGAATACATCCATTTAACCAAGGCAAAAAACTTAGAATTCACTAGCGAATTTCCCGAACAATTGGTAATGTTGAGAATCAATGTAGATTTAATGCGGCAAGCAGTCACAAATATTCTTAGTAATGCCTGCCGCTACACACCATCTGGAGGTAAAGTTCGCTTACGAGTTTTCCTTGCGTCTTGTTGGGTGGTAATTGAAATCCAGGATAGCGGTATTGGCATTCCAGAGAAAGATTTACCCCATATATTTGAGCGATTTTATCGAGTAGATAGTGTACGTTCACGCCATACAGGTGGCTTCGGGTTAGGATTAGCACTTGCACAACAGATTGTCCAGGTACATGGGGGACAAATTCTAGCAATCAGCCGTTTGGGTGAAGGCTCTACATTTCAAATCAAACTACCATTCACGCCTAAATCCTCACCATAACGAGCAATTAATACTGAGTAGGCAAGCAAAGATTTTCATTCGTAGTGAAAGAAAACCCAGGCTTGGGATCGATCTGTTACCTTCTTGTTACTTTTATCTGACAATCTGAAAATAAGCGTCAATTACACATCAGATTGGAGGATTTAACCAATGAATTTCAATGCTACACCCAGTATCGTCCTAACCGCTTTGTTTGCGTTGCTGATGCCTTTTGAGGTAGTAGCGCAAAAAACGTCCAATCAAATTGGGAATTTGTCTAATCCTCGTGTTACCAATATTTCCGGTCAAGTTACTAAGCTTTTAGATGACGAGTTCATTCTCAACGATGGTAAGGGACAAATCATCGTTGAGGCAGAACCTCAGTTAGGACAACCCATAAACTTGTCTGTAGGAGAAAAAGTTACCGTAGCTGGTTACTATGACGACAATGAGTTTAAAGCCCTTAGTATTACTCGTGCCAACGGTGAAACTATTCAAATTCATGAAGATTAAATCTTCTCATAAACTGAATTTTTATTGCTGTATACCAAATCTTGTTGTGCTTCACATCCGGTCAACAGCAGGTATAAAGGATGCCAAACAGAGCGCGATGTAAGCACAACAAGTTTTCCTCCTACGCTCTTTGAGAGAAATCCCTCAGTAAATAATTGTCTTAATTCGTCTTGTGTTAGTACCACAGCAAAGGTAAGCGAATGAAATACGATATGTTTTTTTTAGCAGCTATCCTAGCAATCGCAGGCGTGCGAGCTATCGTGTTATCCTTTTTTTCTAATGCTGCGGAATCTACTGCTACTATAACTAGCACTATCAAACCTATAGAAGTAGAAACAACTTTGACCAAGAAAGCATTAAGTCTGGGTAGAACCTCCTTGAGTGGTACTGTAGAAGCGGTAGAAACCGTCACTACCACCAGTCGCGTTATAGGACAGATTAAAACTTTGCCAGTGCAAGAAGGCGACACAGTTAAAGCAGGTCAAATCATTGCCATTATCGATGTTAAAAATATTCAGGCACAACGCAATCAAGTATCGGCTGCGATTTTCCAAGCCCAGGCAAGTTTAACAGTTGCAACTGCTGCTCAAACTCAAGCCCTAGCAAACAAAACTCAGGCGCAAGCACAACTCAACCACTCAACGGCTCGTTACCAGGAAGCCGAAATCAAATTACAGGAAGCACAAGCACAACTAGGTGAAGCCCTGTTAAATCAACAACGCATGGCTATGCTGCACAAAGACGGTGCAGTCAGCCAATTACAACTATATACAGCCAATACACAGGTAGCATTAATTGAAGCTCGCATTCAACAGGCCAAAGCTGGTATTGAACAAGCCAAAGCTGGTATTGAACAAGCCAAAGCTGCTGTAAAACAGGCAAGTTTCCAAGTCCAGCAAGCACTAACAGGAGTAGAGCAGGCGCGTTCCCAGGTTCAGCAAGCACTAGCAGAAGTAAAGCCAACGATTGCTAACCTAAACCACAGCATTGTTAAAGCACCTTTTGCTGGAGTCGTCACTAAGAAACATACAGAAGTAGGTGCAATAGCGGGTTTTGGACAACCTTTAGTGACATTGGAAAGTAAAGATCGCCTGCGCTTTAGCGTTGTAGTACCAAAGTCAATGATGTCCTTGGTAAAACAAGGAGATGAAGTGGAAGTGCAGCTAGATGCTCCCAACGGTTCTGTGCGCGGACACGTAAATCAAATCATTCTTTCAGCAAATCCCAACAGCCGTAGTTTTACTGCCAAAATAGCCTTGAAAAATGCCACAACGTTAATGCCAAGAATGTTTGGGCGGGTGGAACTACTTGATGAAAGTTACTCAGCAATCGTGATTCCCCAGAGTGCTTTATTTAAACGAGGTCAATTAGAAGGAGTTTATGTAGTTGATGCAAATAACATTGCTCAATTACGCTGGGTGAAAACAGGCAAAATACGAGACAGCAAAGTAGAAATTGTTTCTGGGTTAAAAGAGCAAGAGAGGATTATTACTAGAAATATAGAGCAATTAAGTGCTGGACAACACGTTGTTCCACTCAATTTTTAAATTATACAAAACATCAACTAGAGGTTATTGTGGTAGAGTAAGCAAGAATGATTAAAAATGAGCATGAATATCAAGTAACGAAATCTTGGGTAGACAAATTTCAACAAGCAACTATTAGCTTATCTCAAAATGAGGAGAAAAAGCAAAAAGACCCTGAGGGTTGGCAGCTAACGATCTGAGCTAGTATAAGACCATGTTGAGCCAGACCCAACTTTAAGAACCATATGATGGCCTGTAGAGACGCGATTAATCGCGTCTCTACATCAACGGGGATTTTGAAATTCATATCTTGATTCAGCAATGCCAAAATTCAACTACCTACAGTATACGTAATTTTATCAAGCCAGTCGCAAAGCAAAAACTAAGTATTTTCTCTAATATAAAATCCGTCATCATGTAATAAAACAGATACAGGAAATTAGAACCATTTATCTAATTTACAAATCAGGAGTTGGTGCTGAGTAGACATACTGAGTAACGAATTTCCGCTATCTACTTTCCAGAAAGGCAAATTAATGACAGAAACCATCAATCCTACACCTGGTTCTATTGTAACCAGTCGCGATCGCCAGTGGGTTGTCATACCTTCAGAAAATCAGGAGGTCCTTCGTTTGCGTTCCTTAAGTGGGAACGAAGACGAAATTGTGGGTATTTATCAAAAACTGTGGGAGGAAGGGCTGGAAACGATTGAACCAGCAACTTTTCCTTTACCCAAAAGCGAACAAGTCAAAGACCATTCCGCCGCATTGTTATTGATGGATGCAGCGCGGATGCAACTTCGGAGTGGTGCGGGACCGTTGCGCTGCTTGGGACGTCTATCGCTACGTCCTGTTCTGCAGCCCGGAGCGCCACGGTTATGACCCCTCAGGTTGCAAATACACTATATTCTACTGAACTGGTAAGCTAGGCTTCCTGAGGGGAACTGATATGATTTGTCTTCCACTCTTCTCTTGCTTCTTACGCAAGTCATCACAAATAGCTTGTAAATCGTAATTAAAAGATTTAGCATGTTCTTCTCGAATCTTGTAAATTTCTTCGAGAACTTCATCCTTCAACATTTTTACTCTCCCATCAACTCATAAGGTGTACAAATAGTCGGTAGCTCATATCCAGCTTCAATACTGATTTATGATAGTTTCTTTTGAATCTGGGCATTAGCAATATGTCTACAGTTCCACGTTAACAGATAATTCAAGCCATAAACTGTAGCTACCGCTATGTGAAGCGCATCGTCAGCAGCTTTGGATGGAAGGTTACTTCTTGTGAGAAATTGTCCGGCTAAACTCCGAACAGCTTCATTGACTTCGAGTAATGGAAAGTCACGCACTATCTCAAGGCGCTTGGTTGCCATTTCTGCTTCGCCTCGTGCAACTTCATCTAAAACAATTTGAGAGATATAAAGAGTGAATCGATCGCGGCGATTCTCCCACCATGCTTGCGTAATTTCCCGGTTGGCCATAAGGAGTAAATTGTTGCTAGAGCGGGCTGTAAGATAGCCCAAGATGCTAGTTTCGATATAAATAGTTTCACTCATAAAATTATGCGATTATTTATACATATTATCCCCTACTATCTACCATCTGCAACATAGGGTAGATTCGATACCTAGAGACAATTTAGTTACAAGAAATGAAAATCTTTGTCTAACCGTAAATCTTACACTTCATTTTTAAGTAGAAAGTTTAAAAAATTACCGTAATTTTTCTGACGATGATTTTAATCAAGAGCGTTATTTTAGTATAATTAAATACTATAATTTATCCTTCGCTCTCAAAGTTAATTACTAATTTTTATTGATATTTCCCCTATAAACACGAACCGCATTACAGTATTTCAAATAGAAGGAAGCTTAATCTCCTCAAATATAACTTCTCAATTGATAGAAGGAAGTCTCAAAGGACAAGCATCAGAAAATTTTGGTTTTGCCAAGACAAACAAACTTGCCGATGAAATTGCTGCAGCGTGGGGAGATGCAAAAAAATACTGGGCAGCTTTTCAAGCGTTGTTACTCAGAAATAGTACGGATGAGACGGCTACAAGTATCACTCGTGAAAATTTTGTCGTGCCTTTGTTAAGAAGTCTTGGTTATAATCCCGTTTATACTGCAAAAGCTGAGGTAGTGGATGGACAGACTTATGCTATTTCTCATCGTGCAGAACCAGGAGATAATAAACCACCCATTCACATTATTGGTTGTCGGTTGGAGATAGATAAACGTCCCCCTAGCGGTACGCCTAGATTATCGGCTCACGGGTTGGTACAAGAGTATCTTAACAAGACAGAGCATCTGTGGGCGATCGCAACAAACTACAGCATTAGTGTCATGTTTACAAGCTAACTTCAGTAGTTTAGTTTTTGATTTTGTGGCAAAGCAAAAGGTTGGAGGGACTAACTTTAACTTCTTCATTGTCAAACAACTTCCCGTCCTTCCTCCAGAAGCCTATACTCAAGCAGATATCGACTTCATCGCCCCTCGCGTCCTCGAACTCGTTTACACTGCTTGGGATTTACAACCCTTCGCCAAAGATATGGGTTATGAAGGAAAACCATTTATATGGAACAGCCAAAGACGGGCATTATTAAGAGCAGAATTAGATGCTTATTACGCCAGACTTTATGGACTCACTCACAATGAACTTCGTTATATTCTCGATCCTGCTGATGTCTACGGCGAAGATTTTCCAAGCGAGACATTCCGCGTTTTGAAGAACAATGAAATCAAGCAGTTTGGGGAATACCGTACACAAAGATTAGTGCTAGAAGCGTGGGATAGAATAATTTGTAATGCATAATTCTTAATTTATGATTAAATTATGTAAAAATATAATCAAATGCCCAAGAAAGTTCGAGAACTTAAACAAATGCTACGCCAAGCAGGTTTTACAGAGCTTGTAGGAAAAGGAAGTCATACTAACTAGATACATCCCTTTTACTCTGGAAAACTTACGCTTGCTGGTAAAAATGGATCGGATGCAAAACGCTATCAAGAAAAAGATGTACAACAAGCAATTGAAGAAGTAGAGGGTAAGAAAAAAAATGATGAAGCTTAAGTATCAAATGATTATTCAGTGGTCAGAGGAAGACAACTGTTTCTTAGTAGGTTTCCCTGACTTTCCCGGACAACGTTGGCGAACTCATGGTGATTCATATGAAGAAGCAGTAGCAAATGGAACTGAAGCGCTAGAGTCATTAGTCATGGCTTATCAAGCTACAAACGAACTGCTTCCAGAACCTACTGTTAATAAAGCAGCATAGTTTTGTTGATGAACTCACTCCTTACATCAATTCATTTACCAAGAAGGTCGCGTTTATAAACTTTCCTAATCTGCTAAGATACAAATTCATCAGCGTGCATCTGCGTTCATCTGCGGTTCATTATTCTTTCTATACTTTATGAAAGTGGGAAGTGCTGTATCCATGGAGTATCACACTTCCCTTAGTAGTAATCTAAGTAACAACAGAGGTATAAGCAATGACTAACGCTAACAATAAGGAGGAAACTTAAAAGTAGTGCCTACCACAGAACAGCTAAAAACCTTTTTCCGTATATGTGTACGAGCAAGTAATCTATTAAGGAATATTGAATTAACAAGATACGATACACGCTCACAGCGAATCATTGTTTTAATAGGTCAAGAAATTCAAGTAGAAATTTTGAATAATGGAGAGGAAATAATTCAATGAGTAACACTAACTTTCAACAATTAACAGAAATTGAACTGAGAAATTATATTAAACAACATCCGGAAGATGAGGACGCTTTTCAACACTACCTTGCTATTATGCGAGCAAAACCGGGTAGAGTTGTAGTTAGCACGGAAGAGCAAGCTGTAATTGAATTTCAAAAGAGAATACAGGCAGAGTCAAAACACCAACCATAAATTCTAATGACCATAAAAATTAAGCGTGATGAACGTCAAGTGTTGACTGGTGATAGTTTTGTAACGTCAAAGAAAATTTGAAACCCGTTTTCATGTTAGTCCGCGTAGGCGGACTTTGTTTGTATAGCCCCAGAATTCCATTCTGAGGGCAATCTACCAAAACGGGATACATCCCAACAACCCAATTTCCTAATTCCTGCAGTTACGCGATCGCACTGTTAGTGCCAGGAGCTTGAGCTAGAATAATTTGTAATGTGTAATTCGTACTTATGAAAACAGACATACTTTTTTATGAACTAATTCAAGAACTTCCACAAGTTTTTTTTAAACTGATTGGAAAACCTGAAATCAACCCTAATATCTACAAATTTACTGCTCTAGAAATTAAACAACAATCCTTTCGATTAGATGGATTATTTTCTCCTGTCGTAGGTTTTGACGATGAACCATTATATTTTGTAGAACTACAAACATACAAAGATGAATAATTTTATGAACGGCTTTTTGGAGAAATTTTCGTTTATTTTCGTCAGTACAAACCGACAAACTCAGATTGGTATGCAGTTTTCTTCTTCAGTAGTAATCGTTTTTGGCTGATACTTAGCAAGTAGTTTACCATAAGATTCTGTATTAAAAGTACGAGTCATTTTTCCATTTATCCTTATTATATTCAGCGTGAGTTAGAACATATTTAATGGTGTACACACAAGTTGGATTTACCCCCCTTAATCCCCCCTTGGAAAGGGGGGAAACTAGATTTTCAGTTCCCTCCCCTTTCCAAGGGGAGGGTTAAGGTGGGGTAGAAACAACGCTAAAACCTCAATTTGCAAGCTATTACAAACTTGTGTGTATACTGTAACCTTATTTCTACAGTTACGCGAAAGCACGCCTACTCAACCAACACAACATCGGTTATAACTGAAAAGTTATAAAAACCGAACTTATGAAAATTCCTATAAAACTTCAAGACTTGTTACAGCAGAGTGAAAGCGCAATTACAGCAACAAGTACATTTCTGAGCCAAAAACTAGCAGTTCTAGACTGTACGGACATTACTTCTGTCACTCCCGAACAATTAACCCTCATCTTCAGCGCAATACCTCAAAATTGGGATGTTAGAGAACTTGCAGAAATCATCAATCTTTCCACTCTCACCGACACATTTCATCAACAACTAACCCAATACATCAACCAACGTCTAGGACAAACCACTTTACAATCCTCATCTCCCACACCTGACACCCCTACTACCCAATCTCTCGATATCTTTCACTTCCGCAACGAAGTCATAGGCGACTACCGCCGCTATATTGAAAGCTTCCTCAAAATCCGCGACTCTCAAGTCAAAGAATTTGTAGACAAAGAATTAGAAAAAGGACAACTTTGGACAGACTCCTTAGTGCAATTGAATCCAAAATATCGTCCGGGTACAACAGTCACCGAGTTAGTACAACAAGGGCTTCTCCATCCAGACTGTAACCGCTACTTTTCAAAAGACGGTAAACCCTTCACTTTCCACTATCACCAAAAACAAGCTTTTGAAACTGCACAACGTCAGGAACCTTTTGTTGTCACAACTGGTACGGGTTCGGGAAAAAGCCTTACCTACGTTGTCCCTATCGTTGACGATTTACTCCGCCATCCAGAGATTCAAGGAGTTAGGGCAATTCTAGTTTATCCCATGAATGCTTTAATCAACTCCCAAGAAGAAGAACTGAAGAAATTTCTCGATAATGTCAAGAACACTCATATTCGTATTGCTAAATACACCGGACAAGAAGGTTTAGAAAAGAAAACCGAAATTCAAAACAACCCGCCTCATATCTTGCTGACTAACTATGTAATGTTAGAGTTAATGCTTTTCGAGTTATGTAATACATAATGTATACAACTGTGGTAACATAAGGCATTGATTGTTGTTAACGCTTTATATAACAAGATTTAAGCCTTTGGAAAAAGGTAGCGATTCGGTCGG
>NZ_BAACAP010000078.1:0-13701 GCF_045865695.1 Scytonema hankhaensis NUACC26 | reverse complement strand
CCCTGGCTCATTGGCAGGAATATCGAGTTCGTGGAAACCACAGCGAGGTCCACAACTCAGAAGACGAATGTCATTGACAATTTTATACAAGGAAGTTGCTAGAGTTTTGAGCGTACCGCTGAGCATCACTAGTGCATCATGACTGCCCTGCACCATAAACTTGTTAGGAGCGGTAATAAAAGGTAGCCCGGTTAGCTGGGCAATTTCCGCTGCCACGGCTTCTGCAAATTCAGGCGTTGAGTTAATTCCTGTCCCAACTGCGGTTCCCCCCAACGCTAGGCGATAAACCCCTTTCAAACTATCGGCTAAACGCTCTAGGTTATCATCCAACAGTCCCACATAGCCAGAAAATTCTTGACCTAACGTCAATGGGGTGGCATCCTGTAGGTGTGTGCGACCAATTTTGACAACTTCTTTCCATGCTTCTGCTTTCGTATTGAGAGAATCGCGCAATTCTTTCACGGCAGGGATCAATTTCTCATTCACTCTCTGAGCTGCCGCAATGTACATTGCTGATGGAAATGAGTCGTTAGATGACTGAGACATATTCACGTGATCGTTCGGATGCACAGGTGTCTTGCTGCCGAGTGGATTTCCTACTAATTGACAGCAACGATTGGAAATGACTTCGTTGTACATTCATGTTGAATTGAGTGCCGCTTCCGGTCATCCAAACGTGCAAGGGAAACTGATCCCGATGTTGACCTGATAAAATTTCGTCACAAACCTGGCAAATTAGATGCTTTTGTTCGTCGCCCAATCGTCCTGCTTGATGATTGACGATCGCTGCGGCTTTCTTCAGTACTGCATAGGCAACAATCATCTCTGGTGGAATTAAGTCGTCTCCGATGCTGAAGTGTTCGAGCGATCGCGCTCGTTTGCGCTCCCCAGAGTTTGTCGCTCGGAACTTCAACTTTACCCAGGCTGTCGGTTTCAATGCGAATTGTAGTCATGGTTAATCTCCCTATTGTCTTAACAAAAGGCAGAAGTACGAGGGCAAACGGCAGAAAGAAATGCCCTCGTCTTTCTTGCGACAAGGAGTAAGGGTTTAAAGAAAGCTTCTGTATTCGGGTTTATAGGCTTGAGATTCAATGAACGCTTGCAGATTACTTGGTTTTGGTACTCCCGCTAGGTTCCTAGCAAAGATGACTTCAGCAACTTTCTTGGCAATGTGCAGAGAAGTCTTGAGAATTTCGGACTGCGGTGGATAAACTAACCCAACCTCAAGGTCTGAGGGTGACACCTGCTCTGCTAAAGCCTTTGCTGCCGTAATAAACATCTCATCGGTGACGCGCTTTGCTTGAGTCGCGTAGATTGCCATCCCCATTGCTGGAAAGATGTAGACGTTGTTGCCCTGCCCGGGGACAAAAGTTTGATTATTATACTTCACGGGTGCAAAGGGACTACCACTGGCGAATACGGCTCGCCCTTCCGACCACTTGTATGCCTCTTCCGCCGTACATTCCGAGTGGGAGGTAGGATTTGAGTAAGGAAAGATAATCGGACGTTGATTGACTCTAGCCATTGTCTCAATCACCTGCTGGTTGAAGGCTTTAGCCAAAGCGCTTACCCCAATAATTGCGGTGGGTTTGAGGTCTTGGATTGCGGCAACAAAGTCATCCACAGGGGCGTGGGGATGAGCGAAGGGCTTTTTAAAGTCAGCCAGATCGGTCCGGTTTGACTGGAGTAATCCTTTACGGTCGAACAGCCAGCAACGGGCACGAGCCTGTTCTGCCGATAGTCCTTCCTGCATCATCACTTGTGCCAACAAGTCGGCAATCCCTGTACCTGCCGAACCAGCTCCCAGAAACAGGAAGGTTTGCTCGGAGATTTTCCCACCCGTCAAGCGAAGTGCAGCCAGGATTCCTGCTACTGCTACTGCTGCTGTTCCCTGAATGTCATCATTAAAGCAGCAAATGCGATCGCGATAGCATGAATGTTAGCAAAGTCCTCAAACTGAATGCAGCAACCGGGAAAGACATCTTGGACTGCCGTAACAAATTCCTCAATGAAGGTATCATATTCTTCACCCCGGACGCGCGGCTGGCGCAAGCCCAGGTAAAGCGGATCGCTCAACAGGCTCTCATTGTTAGTGCCAACATCCAGGGTAATTGGTAAGGTGTACTGAGGCGGCACACCAGCACAAGCCGTATAAAGGGACAACTTGCCGAGAGGAATGCCCATACCGTTGACACCGAGATCCCCTAAACCCAAAATCCGTTCGCCATCGGTAACGACAATAAAGCGCACATCTCGCTCAGACCAATGTTGCAGGATCTCCTTAATCTGTCCCCGGCGAGTAATTGAGAGGTAAAGCCCTTTCGGTCGCCGGAGAATGTGTCCGAACTTTTGACACGCTTCCCCAACTGTTGGAGTGTAGACCAAAGGAATAAAATGGGCTGGATCGGACATCAGGGTTTTGAAGTACAGGGTTTCGTCATTATCCTGTAGCGCAGAAAGGTAAATATATTTGTCCAAATCGGTAGTTTTGTGACCCAGATGCTGCATGACTCGTTGGATTTGAGTTTCTTCACTCTCCAATCCCTCTGGCAAGAGTCCGACTAAGCCGAGTGACTCGCGTTCTGCTGCTGTAAAGGCAGTAGACTTGTTCAAGTGGGGGTTGTGGAGAATATCGGAACCCCGCAGTTGAGATAAGGATGAGTTAATTTTCAGAGTTGTTTCAAGCATGGCTTTACCTTATTTTCTTTCTTAATGTCGTACCTTATGAATTGGTATTAAATCTGGTGGGGGCGATTATTAGCCGCAGCAACCCTGGTGCCCCATTCGAGCAGTTCTTTGGTGCAATCGTCGCGATCGATGATGCATTCAATCAAAGCTAGCCCCTCATGAGCTTGAGCTTGACGAATGGCTTTAACCAGTTCGCCGACCGTTTGCACCCGGCAACTCCAGCCATTGCCCTCACCCGCATTGAAGACCTGCACTAGACCAGCATAGTCCCAGTTTTTGATGTTGTTGTATGGCCCATCGTGAATTTCGACTTCAATGGTATAGCCTCCGTTATTGATGAGAAAAATAATTGGATTGAGTCCATAACGAATCATGGTGGAAACTTCTTGAGCAGTCAATTGAAAAGAACCGTCTCCAATCAAAGCGATCGCTCGTTTCTGCTGACCTAGCCCTAGAGTGTAGCCCAGCAATGCCCCAACTGCCCAGCCAATCGAGCCATATTGCATCTGAAACTCATAGAGGCAGCCATCTGGCAAAGTAATTTTCTGCCCGTTGAACCAGGAATCCCCCGTTTCCACTAACAGCGCAGAGTTGTCTGTCAGGATGGTCTGAACCTGTTCGCGGATGACCCGTGTGGTCAAAGGAGCGTCGTTTTGCAGAGCTTGAGGGGGCGAAAGTTGTTCGTGAATGCGCTTAAAAGCTTTGAAGGAAGTGTCATTAGGCTGAATTCGATCGGCCAGGGCAGTGAGAAATTCCTGCATATAGACCTGAGCGTATTCCTGTCCGGCTAGTATCACCCGATCTGGCTGAACTTCAAACAGTTTTTCCGGGTTGACTAGGCAAGACCAGCCTACAGTGGTGTAATCGTTAAATATGGGACCGGCAAAGAGGTAGGCATCGCAGGATTCAATAATTTCAGCACAACCGGGACTACTGACTTGACCCCAGTAGCAGCCAATGTATTGGGGGTGGGTTTCGGGAAACATACCCTTAGCATTTGGCATAATTGCAACGGCGTACCTAGAAGCAAGAGCGAGTTTTTGAAAGGCAGCGATCGCCTCAAAAGCCCGTAATTTGACCCCAGCGACTAAAGCAGGTTTGACTGCCCGATCGAGTTTAGCTGCAACCGCTTCGACAGCTGCTTTAAGAGCAACAGGATTACTTTCGACATGACGTTTGAGTTGCAACGGCACGGATTTGGGGATGGGGAGAGTGACCAGGTTACAAGCAATTTCAATGTAGACAGGTTTGCGTTTCTGGATGGCTGTTTCTAAAGCACGATGTAGGAGGCGATGGGCATCCTCAATGTGCCGGATGACTACGGCTTCGGCAGTGATTTCCCGAAAAATGCGGTATTGCTGGTTAAAATCATAGTTACCAATGGAGTGATGAATTAGATGGTGCTGACCGCGATCGTTGGAATTAGGTCCTCCGGAGATCGCAATTACGGGTAAATCTTCAGCGTAAGCACCTGCGATCGCATTAACCAGGCTCAAACCCCCCACAGTGAAGGTAATCACTACTGCCGACACTCCCCTAGCCCGAGCGTAGCCATCGGCTGCATACCCTGCATTGAGTTCATTACAGCAGTTAATCATCTTCAAATTGGAGTTTTTCAACATCTGGTCGAGTAGAACCAGGTTGTAATCGCCAGGGACAGTAAAATAATGCTCCAACCCGATTGTTTGCAGAAGTTCAGCAAGGTACGTGCCGATGTTGTAGTGGGTGTCAAAACAGCTCAACTTGCTCATGATAAAAACCCCTTTCAAATGCACTGACAAATGCAATTTTATTGTTAAAATTTTTCCTCTTTCAAGTGTAGAGGAACTAAATAATTAATTACCTCTACCAACATTGGCAGTTGCGTGCTGCATTAGCACTACCAATTAATGACAAACTCCAGAGTAAGTTTGCCCTGCATGGGTTAACTGCCATTTGGAGTAATTATTTTTTAGTTTAAAAGTTACTGGTGTCCCAGTTTGAGTTTGACCTTTAAACTCATTATTATCCGTCAAATTTGTTTTAGCAATCGCCACTGGTTCTAATTCTGGATTCGTTATGGACTCAGACTCAATGTTTGTTACTGAGACACTTTGTTTTTTCTTATCAAGAATCAGCAAATCACTTGTTGTAACTTCAGACTGAGTTTCAAGCATTGTTACCGATACTGGCTGTTTCTTATTAAACGTATTGCCATCAATTAAAGAAGTGTAAAAGTAAACTTTCCCCCGCCCTTCTTTCTTCTTTGCAATACAGATAATACCGTCATCAAGACTAGGGGAAGCAGCAAATAAAGGCAGCAATGAAATTGATACCATAACAGTTGTTAAGGTAGTAATATAAGCTGCTTTGCTAAGTAATTGAATCATTTTTACTATCCTGTTAGAGTTTCATATCTACCAAATTAGTATTTTCTAATTCTGTAGCTTGTTACTTGCTAATATTATGTAATGTATTCAAAATTTGTACTAGTCAGAATAAGCTAGTTAACTAAAAAAATCAGTTACTCATTGAGAAACACAAACATGGCAGTCGAGCGCCGTTCATTCGGCAAAAGCATTGAACCACTGCTGGTAAGGATCTAAGTTTTTGGGTCGATACAATGGCTTTTCCGTCAATTTCCAACGGCGCTTAGCGCTTAAATGGATGTTGCGATCGAAGAAGCTTCGATCGGGAGGCACAGGAATAGTAGAAGAACAACCAGGGTTCTTTAGATCGCGATAGATAAGACCACCTAATAAGAACATATCATCTGTTTCAGCGTTAAACGGTATTCGATAATTAGGCTGGATTCCGCCGTCGGCGATCGCTCCAGGATTTGCCACAAATTCCAGTCCTAAACCCAGTTTACGAATAGACTCCATCGTCCATTCCAAAGCTGCATCAGCTAGCCCACTGGCTTCCTCCTGTCCACCACCAACGCTAGTGTGAGTTCCAGGAAACCAAACCTGAATCAAAGATGTTTTTGCATCTTTACTGGTTGTCATAGGTGTGACATTAAAAACTTTTCGCCGTTCATCAATGGCAACGGCATGTAGCGCAAACTCAATTCGTCGATTAAGTTGAGTATCGTGAAACTGATATCTAGCATTGATCCAGTGGCTCGCCAATGGAATTAGCTCCGGAACGCCTAACTCGCCTACTGTATCCCAACAAGCCAACAGTTTAATTGTGATATTTTCGCCATATTGCTGGCGAAATGAAATTGCCTTGGGATGACTCGGTGGAATATTGCGATCGCGATAAAGATCGTATGCTTGAGGAACTTTGCGAATATGAGGGCGTTGTAACAGCCCAGAGCAATAGATCAAACCTGCTAAACTGCGAACTGTGTAAGCACCTCGGCTAAACCCAAACAGATAAACCTCATCTCCAGGCTCATAGTTCAAACACAAGAAGCGATAAGCATCTTGAATATTTGTATCAATCCCCCAGCCAAATACACCCCCCAAGATTTTTTCTGCTTCACCATGTTCGGTACCGAGTCCAGATTGATAGTAAATGATTTGAGTCGTACCATCTAAAGCAATCGGTCGGATAATTTGAGCCATTTTCACAACATTTGTGGGATACGCAGCAGACAAATCTTGCCAGGTTCCGTCACAGCAAATAATCAATCGTTTCATGATGCCCTCTTATTGAGAGTAACTAGCAATTAGGAATATTGCTCAATTATTTCCAAACTTCTTATAAATGATTTAGGATTGCTATATTTTTTACATAAATTCAACATATACAATTAACCCTAAACTTGTCGTCCACTTAAAGTTGAAATTTTTATTCAATAAAGTAATTGATGAATCTGTCAATCTTAAAATAGAAGGTAAGCTC
This sequence comes from Scytonema hankhaensis NUACC26, assembly GCF_045865695.1. Classification (NCBI taxonomy): domain Bacteria; kingdom Bacillati; phylum Cyanobacteriota; class Cyanophyceae; order Nostocales; family Scytonemataceae; genus Scytonema; species Scytonema hankhaensis. Next base: position 7,182 of record NZ_BAACAP010000078.1, on the reverse strand, counting down.
CAACTAAAGTTGGAATCCAACAAGTGAGAACCGCTACATATAGCGTTTACCAGTCTGGTGAGGTACGATCTGAAATCTGTTTGTGTTTTTAATAAGGTTACAAAAAATTTAGGTGTACCTCAGGTGCTTGGGAAAGGCTATATTACAGTTACTAGTTCTTTTCAAGCTACAACAATCTTAAGTTCCTGTTTAACGTGACTATTTTGCATAGTTAAAAATTGGATCGTGGGGCATACTGTAATAAGTTGTCGATCTTAAATAGCTCCAACTCCAACGACAAACAGCGTTTTCAGATAGTAGAATTTTTCAGCTTCAAAAACATCAACACGGTATAGAACTCTACGTTTACAAAGATACATAGTTTACATCGGTAGTTCTTTCTATGAATTCAGCTTACTACTTTAAGGAGAGACATCTGTGATTGCCCAAACTCAAGTTGCCAACCAAACTCAACTCGACGAGCTGTGCATTAACACGATTCGTACCCTATCGATGGATGCCGTGCAACAGGCAAACTCCGGGCATCCGGGTACACCAATGGCAATGGCTCCTATTGCTTACTGTTTATGGCAGCGATTTTTACGGTTTGACCCCGAAGATCCCATCTGGCCAAATCGCGATCGCTTCGTGCTCTCAAGCGGTCACGCCTCCATGCTGCTGTATTCTTTGTTACATTTAACTGGTGTCAAAGCAGTTAATGCCAAGTACGAGCAGTTAGGTGAAGCATCTGTTACGCTAGATGATATTAAGCGCTTCCGTCAACTGGATAGTAAATGTCCAGGTCATCCAGAATACCGTTGGACTTCTGGTGTAGAAACAACGACAGGACCTTTGGGACAAGGAGTGGCGACGAGTGTGGGGATGGCGATCGCCGGACAGTGGATGTCACAGTATTTTAATTGGCCTAACTTCGAGCTATTCAACTACAATGTTTATACTCTCTGTGGAGATGGCTGCATGATGGAGGGCATTTCTAATGAAGCAGCTTCCTTAGCAGGGCATCTCCGGCTCTCGAACTTGTGCTGGATTTACGACAACAATCATATCACTATTGAAGGACATACCAATTTAACCTTTAGTGATGATGTGGGTACTCGATTTCTGTCCTATGGTTGGAACATTCTTCGTGTCAGTGATGCCAACGATCTCAATGCACTGGAACAAGCGTTCAACACCTTTGAGCAAACCCAAGATCGCCCTACTTTGATCGTTATCGATAGCCATATAGGATATGGAGCGCCACACAAGCAAGATACGAGTGCAGCTCACGGAGAACCATTGGGAGAAGACGAAATCCGGTTGACAAAACGCTATTACGGCTGGCCAGAAGATGCGAAGTTTTTTGTCCCTGATGGCGTGCGCGAACACTTTCAGTCGCAACTGGGACAACGGGGACACAAACTGCGCGAGCAATGGATACAAACCTTCAATAAATATGCTGCTGTATATCCAGACATGGCAGAGCGACTTGACAAAATGCAACATCGTCAACTTCCAGATGGTTGGGAAGTAGCATTACCAACGTTTCCAACTGACGCGAAAGGAATTTCTGGACGAGATGCTTCTGCAAAGGTGCTAAATGCAATCGCCCAACAGATCCCTTGGTTGATTGGTGGCTCTGCTGACTTGTCTCCCTCAACTAAAACACGGCTTACCTTTGATGGCGCAAGAGATTTTAGTGCTAGCGATCGCTCTGGGCGTAACTTTCACTTTGGCATCCGCGAACACGCAATGGCGGCGATTCTTAACGGACTCTCGCTCAGCAAAGTGCGTCCTTATGGTTCCGGGTTCTTCATTTTCAGTGACTACAGCCGTCCATCTATTCGCCTGAGTGCGTTAATGGAGATTCCCGTCATTTACGTCTTCACGCATGACTCGATTGGGGTAGGTGAAGATGGACCGACTCATCAACCTGTAGAGCAGTTAGCTTCGTTGCGAGCGATTCCGGGACTGATTACCTTACGACCTGCCGATGCTAACGAAGTTGCGGAAGCATGGCGAGTCATTATGCAGTTGCAGCATCAACCAGTGGTACTGGTGCTGACTAGACAGGCATTACCCACATTCGATCGCACTCAGTATGCGGCGGCATCTGGTTTGGCTCGAGGAGCTTATATTTTAGCAGATGCAGAAGATGGTCAACCTAATGTGCTGTTGTTAGCAACTGGAAGTGAAGTTTCGCTCTGTATTGAAGCGTATGAACAACTTAAGACCGAAGGGATCAAATCCCGGGTTGTGAGTATGCCATCATGGGAGCTATTTGAGCAGCAAAGTCAGGACTACCGCGACAGCGTGATTCCACCTACAGTGACTGCTCGTGTTTGTGTGGAACAAGCATCAACATTTGGCTGGGGGGAGTATGTCGGTTCGAGAGGCGCTCGCATTGTCATGCATACCTTTGGTGCTTCAGCACCGTTGAAAGAATTGCAGCGTAAATTTGGCTTCACTCCAAATCAAGTTGTTGCAGCTGCAAAAGCCCAGTTAGAGGTTGTTTGAAAAATTATTACCCCCCTTAGTCCCCCCTTTACAAGGGGGGAAACAAAAAAAATCCGTGTTCCCCCCTTAGTCCCCCCTTTACAAGGGGGGAAACAAAAAAAATCCGTGTTCCCTCCTTAGTCCCCCCTTGTAAAGGGGGGAAACAAAAAAAATCCGTGTTCCCTCCTTAGTCCCCCTTTGTAAAGGGGGGAAACCAGAAAAATCCGTGTTCCCTCCCCTTTCCAAGGGGAGGGTTAGGGTGGGGTAAAAAATATTTGATACCTCGATCGTGACTTTTCAAACGTCCTCTTAGCAAGATAACGTTTTGTGTTCTTTCTTAGAAATTCACGTTAATTCAATAAGGATGTAAACTGATGATTACCGTACAAACATCACAGACAAAAAACCCTTTGCAGTCGTTACAATCCTACGGACAATCTGTTTGGTTAGACTATATTCGTCGCAGTTTAATTACTAGTGGAGAACTACAAAAGTTAATTGATGAGGATGGTTTGCGGGGTGTCACCTCGAATCCTTCTATCTTTGAAAAAGCGATCGCAGGCAGTACCGATTACGATTCGGCTTTAATCACAAGCGAGCAAAGTCAAGATAAGAATGTCATGTCGCTCTATGAGTCCTTTGCAATCGCGGATATTCAAGCAACCGCAGATATCTTGAAACCTATTTACGAACAAACCAATCGGCGTGATGGCTACGTCAGTCTGGAGGTTTCACCTTATCTAGCAAACGATACTCAACAAACTATTTCAGAAGCTCGCAGACTATGGTTAGAAGTTAATCGTCCTAATTTAATGATTAAAGTGCCTGCTACACCTGCTGGAATTCCTGCAATTGAGCAGCTCGTCAGTGAAGGGATTAATGTGAACGTCACGCTGCTATTTGCTGAAAATGTTTATGAGCAGGTTGCTAATGCCTATATCACTGGTTTAGAGTCGCTCGCGGCAAAAGGTGGAGATATCAGCCGCACTGCTAGCGTTGCTAGCTTCTTTGTCAGTCGGATTGATACCGCAGTTGATAACCTGATTGCGGATCGACTTAAAACCACAACCAATGCAGATCGACGCGATTTGCTCGAAAGTTTATTGGGTAAAGTAGCGATCGCCAATGCTAAACTTGCATACAAGCGCTATCAAAGCATCTTTCAATCGAGTCGATGGCAGAAATTGTCAAGTCAAGGCGCACAAACCCAAAGATTGCTGTGGGCAAGTACAGGCACCAAGAATCCCCACTATAGCGACGTACTGTACGTTGAAGAACTGATTGGTTCCGACACTGTAAATACAATTCCACCAGCCACCCTATCTGCCTTTCGCGATCGCGGGCATCCAAAGTCTAGTTTGACTGAAGGTCTTGATGCTGCTCAATCGACACTATCAAAACTACAGAAAGCAGGAATCTCTTTGCAGCAAATTACAGACCAATTATTAGCAGAAGGGGTACAGTTATTCATCCATGCCTTTGACCAGTTGTTAAGTGCAGTCGAGAAAAAGCGGACAGCGATTCTTGGTGGAAAGCTCGATCGCCTAACCTATAAATTGTCCGATGCGCTAAATACTGCTGTTCAAGCGTCTCTAGAGGATTGGCAGAAGAACGGTAAGATTCGTCGTCTGTGGGCGCAGGATGCTACCTTGTGGACAGGGGCTGATGAAAATAAATGGTTGGGTTGGCTCGGTATCACTGAAAACCAACTTGCACACATAGACCGTCTTAAGCAATTCGCGCAAGAAGTCCAAGACCTAAAATTCTCCCATGTGTTATTATTAGGTATGGGTGGTTCTTCACTCTGCCCAGAGGTGATGAAGCTCACCTTCGGTAAGGCACAAGGATTTCCCGAACTACTGGTACTTGATTCCACCGATCCGGCTCAGATCGAAGCCATCGAAAGTCAGATCGACCTCACTAAAACATTGTTCGTAGTGTCGAGCAAGTCTGGCAGTACACTGGAGCCAAATATTTTCAAACAATACTTCTTCGATCGCGTGCAGCAAATTCTGGGTGCAGAATCAGCAGCCAATCGTTTCATTGCGGTGACCGACCCCGGTTCTAAACTACAGCACATTGCCGAAGGTGATGATTTTCGCCATATCTTCTTCGGAATACCAAGTATCGGCGGTCGCTATTCTGCCTTATCGAACTTTGGCATGGTACCTGCGGCGGCGATTGGAGTGGATGTAGCAAAGTTCTTAGATACGGCTGAAGTCATGGTGCATTCTTGTGCATCATCGGTTCTAGCAAAAGAGAATCCTGGTGTTGTGTTAGGAACCATTATGGGTGTTCTGGCAAAGCAAGGACGAGACAAAGTCACGCTAATTGCCTCACCGGGAATTGCAAGCTTGGGTACGTGGTTAGAGCAACTGTTGGCAGAGTCCACAGGGAAAGACGGTAAGGGATTGATTCCAGTGGCTCGAGAACCGTTAGGAACTCCAGATGTATATGGAAAAGCAGATCGCCTCTTTGCGTATATTCGCCTAGATTCTGCTGCCGATCCCGCTCAAGACGCTGCTGTCACGGCATTAGAGCAGGCAGGACAACCTGTAGTTCGGATTGCGATCTCCGACCCATACCAACTCGGTCAAGAGTTTTTCCGTTGGGAAATTGCCACTGCTGTAGCCGGTTCCATCATTGGTATCAATGCGTTTAATCAGCCGGATGTAGAAGCTAGCAAAATTGTTACCCGCCAGTTAACAGATGAATATGAGAAAAGTGGAAAACTACCTCCTGAAAGCCCAATCTTCACTGTAGATGGCATTCAATTATTTACCGATCCAAAAAATGCTGCTGCACTGACAAAGGCAGTAGGAACTGAGCAATTGTTAGCTGATTATTTGCGTGCTCACTTAAACCGATTACAGGCGGGAGATTATTTTGCACTGCTTGCGTATATCGAGCGCAATGAGTTACATCAGGAACAATTGCAAGCCATTCGAGAAAAAATTCGGGATGCAAAGCAAGTCGCTACCTGCCTTGGCTTTGGTCCTCGCTTCTTGCACTCCACAGGACAGGCTTACAAAGGTGGACCAAACAGCGGCGTTTTTCTCCAAATCACCTGTGATGATGCCACGGACATTCCAGTTCCTCAACAAAAATATACATTTGGAGTTGTGAAAGCGGCTCAAGCACGGGGCGATTTTCAGGTTTTGGCGGAGCGCGATCGACGGGCTTTGCGAATTCATCTTGGCAAAGATCTTCGAGCTGGTTTAGCTACCCTAAAAACTGCGATCGAGCAAATTCTTTGACATTCCCTATGCCTAAAGGCTAAGGGGACTCTCTAAGAGTTTCTGCCAATCTCTTAGATATCTAATTCAGAAACAAATCAATTGTTTCTTTGGCATTAGTTCGGTGGCCTCCACCCACTTGGGATCGATATCTTCCGAGGCATGACTTTCCCGCAGCCCGCAGGTAGGGTCAAATAATCGACCTGTTTAAATTAAGTATAACATAGGAGAGAAACAATGCAACTTGGTGTCATTGGTTTGGGGCGCATGGGCGCAAATATCGTTCGACGACTGCTGCAAAACAAGCATGAGTGTGTTGTGTTCAATCGCACGCCCGATAAAACAAAGCAGCTGGCATCCGAAGGAGCGATCGCAGCTTATACCCTAGATGATTTTGTGCAAAAGCTCGATAAACCTCGTGCCATCTGGCTAATGGTGCCTGCGGGAGATCCCACCGAGCAGATGGTCAAAGAACTGGCTGAAAAACTCGACTCAGGGGACATCTTGATTGATGGTGGCAACTCCTACTACATCGACGATATTCGACGAGCAAAGGATCTAGCACTCAAGAACATTCACTATCTGGATGTGGGAACCAGTGGTGGGGTCTGGGGATTAGAGCGCGGTTACTGCATGATGATTGGTGGTTCCCCAGTAGCAGTTCAGCATCTCGACCCGATTTTTAAGTCATTGGCTCCCGGACGGGGAGAGATTACACGGACTCCTGGGCGGGAGAAGGTGGGCGGCACGGCGGAGGAAGGCTATTTGCACTGCGGCTCGAATGGCGCTGGGCATTTTGTCAAAATGGTGCATAATGGTATTGAATACGGGTTGATGGCAGCCTACGCAGAAGGATTGAATATTCTGCATCACGCCAATGTTGGCAAGCAGAGCCGTGCTACTAACGCTGAAACCACTCCACTCCGCAATCCCGAACACTACCAGTACGATTTAAACCTGTCAGATATTGCCGAAGTATGGCGACGGGGTAGTGTGGTCGCTTCGTGGTTGCTAGATCTGACCGCGATCGCTTTACTCCAACAACCTGACTTAGCAGACTTTGCTGGTCGCGTGTCGGATTCAGGCGAAGGACGCTGGACGATTACAGCAGCTATTGATGAAGGCGCACCAGCTCCTGTTCTCAGCACTGCCCTATATCAGCGATTTAGCTCGCGTGGTGAGAATGATTTTGCTGATAAGTTACTATCTGCAATGCGTTTCCAGTTTGGCGGACATATTGAGCAATATACGGAGACAAAATCATGACGATCGCAACTGCACCTTCTCAGGTTGAAACCTCAGTTCGTCCTGCCGATCCTTGCACGATCGTCATCTTTGGTGCTGCTGGAGATTTGACCAAACGTTTATTGTTACCTGCACTTTACAACTTGGCACGTAACAATTTATTACCGCAGGAGTTTGCGATTGTCGGGGTTGCTCACACTCCAATGAGCCAAGACGACTTTCGCAG
>NZ_BAACAP010000077.1:0-13582 GCF_045865695.1 Scytonema hankhaensis NUACC26 | reverse complement strand
AGCCAAGCGACACAGCTAATAGGGCAAAAAGTATGATAATTTCCGGTTTCGCACTCAAAAGTTAAAGCTTCTGGTTGAGCAACTGTCATTTTGGTGTTTTCTCCCCTAAATTGTTAAATTATGAATTATGAATGTTGAATTATGAAATTTTTTATCATTCATAATTCATCATTCATAATTCCTTAGTTATTGGGGAAGAGACTAGCAATTTCCGAATCATCCAAATCGCTAGATGATAAGTCTTCCCCTAAAAACATATCGTTATCAGCGTCTTTGTCCTTTTTAGTTGCGGATTCATCGCCCCAGATATCATCTATTAAGGTTCCAGTCAATTCACCATTACCATTGGTGGTAGAGGCTGTTCCCTTCTCAGAAGCTGTGGTGTTCTCATCCTTCAACTCATCAAAGGAGAGATCGCCAAAATCATCAACAGCATCTACAGCAGATGTGGCGTTAAACTCGTTATTTTCATTGTTATCCAAAGAATCATATCCGAATCCGTTTAAAACTTCTTGCCCTTCATCTGCTGGGGTAGAATCCTCTATGGTTGTATTCACAACTATGAGAGTTTCATGCTCAGTATCTAAATCAACTGCTGCTACTGTAAAGCCGTTTAAGTACGAATGATTCAATGTTTCTTCATCAGAAACTAACTCTTCGCCATTCGTTTCTGTCTCAACTTTGGGAATAACACGGTTACCGAGAGCAATATCTGGGTCGAAATTTAACTCTAGCACCTCAATTAAGGTGTCAGCATCAGGATTCAGTCTAGAAAAGGGCAGCATTAACTGCGCTAATTTTGGTTCTAATGCGTTAGCGACTCCCAGGATGAGGTAAGAAGGGGGTCGCTTACCACCATCGGGGGTGTAAACTGATTCTACCTCCATATGGAGAGTAATCCAATCCCGGTTAATTTGGAAAAATTGTAACCACTTTTGCTTGAGAGATTCCGTAAAACTATTAAAGAAAGCCATATTGTCCCCCATCGGTGGAACTTAAATGATTTATACAATCATCAAGTCTAATTCTTCTTCGGAGTTAGGAACCTGTGGTTTACCCGGATTTAAATAAAAATCAGACAACAAAGTAAACAATTCTCGATCTTGAGCGTCGTTGGGTACTACACCTTCGGGACGTGCCAAAATTTGGTCTGCTATGTTGAGATAGTAATCACAGACGTAGCTGAGAGATGGGTCAATTTCTGCCATCTCAAATAAAGTCTTACCCTTAACGCGAGAAACTCTAATATCTTCAATCAAAGGTAACACTTCTAAAACTGGCATGGGTACTGCTTCAACGTATTTGTCTATCAAATCGCGCTTGGAGGTGCGATTGCCAATTAATCCGGCTAGACGCAGTGGATGAGTCCGGGCTTTTTCTCTGACTGAAGCAGCAATGCGATTGGCAGCAAACAAGGCATCAAAGCCGTTGTCAGTAACAATCATGCAGTAGTCAGCATAGTTTAAGGGTGCTGCAAAACCTCCACAAACAACGTCACCGAGAACGTCGAACAATATAACATCGTACTCGTCAAAAGCGTTGAGTTCTTTCAGTAATTTTACGGTTTCACCTACTACGTAACCGCCACATCCTGCACCTGCTGGGGGACCACCTGCCTCAACACAGTCTACTCCACCATAACCCTTGTAGATAACGTCTTCAGGCCAAACATCTTCGTAGTGATAATCTTTTTCTTGAAGAGTATCAATAATTGTTGGAATTAAGAATCCGGTGAGGGTGAAGGTGCTGTCGTGTTTTGGGTCGCAACCAATTTGCAGCACTTTTTTGCCGCGCTTGGCTAGGGCGACGGATATGTTACAGCTTGTGGTGGATTTACCTATACCACCTTTTCCATACACTGCTAGTTTCACTGTTGCGTGCCTCTTATAGTTTTTTATCAAACTTTTGGCTTAAACACTTGCCTTCACCTAGCCTAGGAGGCGATCTGTGAGGTTTGTAAGTGCCATTATTGTGCAAATGATTTGGAAAAGAAAGGGGGTGTTAAATTGAAATATGCTTCTAGAAGAACTGAAAAACTGTAATAAAACGATTTTAAATTTCTTTGGAATTTAAGGCAAGTTTAAGGTTTTAAAACATTTTATTTTGTAGTTTATACGTTTTTTTTATAAAAGTGGTTACAAAAAACAAAAAATTAAGACAACTAAGAGCTACACATAAGCTAAGGTTACTCTGCCTTAACCCAGACCTTAGAAAGGGAAGGGAATCAGAAATTCAATTTCCCGTTTTCAAGGCTAAGTTGTACACACAAGTCTGAAATAGATTAAAAGTTGAGGTTTTAGCGTTGTTTTACCCCACCCTAACCCTCCCCGATGCATTGGGGAGGGAACCAGAAATCTGATTTCCCCCCAATCTATCGGCTACGGTACACAGATCTTTCAAGATCCCCCTAAGTCCCCCTTTTTAAGGGGAGCCAGCGCTGCAGGAGGATCTCCCGAACTCACAGCGACTGGCGTGGGTTAGGGGGGATCGAAAATGCAAGAAAGCGCTTTAGAAGACTTGTGCGTACACCGTAGCTTTCCAAGAGGGTTCACTCCAAACCTAATGCAAAGAGCGATCGCTATCAGTAGTGTAAATAATAATTACAGTTTAGGAAGCATCTTCAACGGAATGAATTTCTTGTAGAGATTGCCAACCGGATTGCCATTGTGAGGTGTCTTGTAATAACTTGGCATTTATCCAGAAGCGGACGTTGGGATCGCAAGAAGCAACCATTTCAGCATAGACCCACTTACCTTGGTTCTTGCGATTTACGACTTGGAAGTGTCGCCAACCATCTACCTTTGTCCGAGCAGTCCATTTAGAACCTACTAGGTAAGGAAATTTTTGCTTTTTAGCCATTAATTTATATATTGTTTTATAAGTTTACAATTTTTAGCTTATCTTGTAAAGATCTCCTAAAGATAGGGACTAAAGATTGGGGACTGGAGATGAGGAAAATCAATTCCCAATACCTAATGTCCAATGCCCAATGTTCAATGACCTAACAAGTTGAACTTTTCTCAGTCGGGAAAGTGATATATGTTTTAAAGTAACTTAATATTTTTCCAACCATGCCCTGCTCGCTCTATAGACAAGAAAAGACCCTCGAACGCGATTTGATGAGTAGAGGGATTAACGACTTTTGGTGTCTTGCGATCGCGCAGGAGTTGCTTGGGAACTTTCAAACCCTCCATTATCGTCGTTATCTGAAATCAATGCAGGTGTATTATAACCGTTTGCCGTTGCATAGAGAGGAGAGTAGCTTGCAAAAGATGAGCCGTACAGCTTGGGTAATATTTAGCACGGTGAGCGTTCATATTAGAGGTGAATGCCAAAAATTAAAGATGAGCTATAGCTAACAAGTCCAAAAGGTGGAAACCGATGCCATTTTTGGCGAAGGATTTTAATCTTCTAAGGAAGAAAATAACGGCTTGGTATCTGTCTTTTGAGTCAGAAGTTGGTGAGGTGCTGGATTAGTTGACTCGATTACCAGAGACTCATGAGGAATAAGAGTTGTCAGGTAATATAGTACAGCAATTTCAGCAATCCCAACTTTTTGCTTTGAGTAGTTACTTTTTAACCAACAATATTAAGCAAGTAAGCAAGCTAACAATACTCAATGGAGTTGCATCGTATGGACTTGTATGGAGACGCCTTAAACATCCTTAAAGAAACGAGTCGGACATTTTATATTCCAATAGTTCGGTTGCCAATTGGTTTGCAGGAAGCCGTAGCATCAGCTTACCTATGCTTGCGAGCTATTGATGAAATTGAAGACCACTCAGAACTAGATAACCCTACCAAAGCAACTTTGTTGCGAGCAATTAGCTTGACCTTACAAGCAGGGGTAGATAGTTTTCCCATTGATGCCTTCCACAAAGGATTGAGCACTCATGAGGATATACTACCAGAAGTGTCCCTTCGGATTCGAGAATGGGCAATACTTGCACCCGCAACAATTGCACCTCGAATATGGGATGCTACTGCTGCCATGGCAGATAGAATGGCATATTGGGCCGAACGGAATTGGAAGATCGACAATGAAGCGGATTTAGATCGCTATACGTTTGGAGTTGCAGGTGCAGTTGGCTTAATGCTTTCCGATTTGTGGGCTTGGTATGATGGAACACAGACAAACCGTACCCATGCCATTGGATTTGGTCGGGGCTTGCAAGCGGTTAATATTCTCCGCAACCACAAGGAAGATTTAGCTCGTGGGGTAAGTTTTTATCCAGTTGGTTGGTCTGAGGAAAGAATGCATCAGTACGCCCGTCGCAATTTAGCCATGGCAGATGCTTATATCAGTTCTCTTCCTTTAGGACCAGCTATGGACTTCTGCCAAATTCCTTTAACTCTGGCTTATGGCACTCTCGAAGCCCTTGCAAACGGGAAACAAAAATTGAGCCGTAGTGATGTTATTGCACTTATCGATCGACTCGTAACCAGTGACCAGTGACCAGTGACCAATGACCAATGACCAATGAAAATAATTTTTTTCCCAGTCCCTAGTCCCTAATCACCAGTCTCTTTCCCAGCTCCTCGCACTTACACACACAGCATCCCTAATTTTAGGAAATAGTTAAATATTTTCGTATCTTGACAAACTTACCTTGACTTTGGATGGCAGTAGCCTTGATGCTATTTCTATAAAAATCTTGTAACAAAAACAGTATTTTTTATGAGTCAATTAACGAAGGATAAAAAAGAGATTGGGAGCATTCTCAACTCCCAACTACACAATGCCCACTAAAAATAAAAACTCATGATGAAGACTTTGCTCCTGAATCCTCCTTCCTTTGATGGATTTGATGGCGGTGCAGGTTCTCGATACCAAGCCAAACGTGAAATTACTTCTTTTTGGTATCCTACATGGTTAGCACAACCTGCAGCCCTAATTCCTGGCAGCAAGCTTGTGGATGCTCCTCCACACAATCAAACTGTGGAAGATGTACTGCAAATTGCCAAAGAGTATGAATTGGTGATTATGCATACAAGTACCCCATCCTTGACGAATGATGTGAAGTGTGCAATGGCAATTAAGCAACAACGTCCTGAGATGCAAATTGGTTTTGTTGGAGCACACGTGGCAGTTTTACCAGATGAGACGCTCAGGGAAAACCCAGCAATTGACTTTGTATGTCGCAATGAATTCGATTACACCTGTAAAGAGTTAGCTCAGGGAAAGGATTGGAATCAAATCAATGGTCTCAGCTATCGCGATCGCAATGGTAATATTCATCACAATCAGGAGCGCCAACTGATTCACGATTGGGATGTAATGCCGAGCGTACTACCAATTTATAAGCGTGACTTAGATATTACAAAATATTTCATAGGGTATTTACTACATCCATATATATCATTTTATACAGGAAGGGGATGTCCTGCTAAATGTAGCTTCTGTCTTTGGCCTCAAACAATTGGCGGACATCAGTACCGCAGCAAAAGTCCAGAAGCCGTTGGGCGAGAAATGGAAGAAGCTAAAGCAATTTTTGGCGATAAGGTGCAAGAATATATGTTCGATGATGACACCTTCACTATAGATAAGCATAGAGCGATCGCCATCAGCGAACACATGAAACGATTGAAGCTCACCTGGAGTTGTAATGCCCGTGCTAACCTAGACTACGATACTCTCAAACAGTTGCGTAACAATGGTTTGCGTCTGTTATTAGTAGGATTTGAATCAGGCAATCAACAAATTCTAGACGGGATCAAGAAAGGTATAAAGTTAGAAGTGGCGAGAAAGTTCATGGAGAACTGCCACAAACTAGGCATCACCGTACATGGAACATTCATCATTGGCTTACCAAACGAAACCAGCGAGACAATTGAAGAAACCATTCGCTTTGCTTGTGAGATGAGTCCTCATACCATCCAAGTTTCCATCGCCGCCCCTTATCCAGGTACTGAACTCTACCAACAAGCACAAACCAACGGTTGGTTTAGTGACAATGCCTTAGTAGCAAACTCTGGTATTCAAATGTCCACGCTGCAATATCCAAACCTCTCCAGTGCTGAGATCGAAGACGCAGTAGAACAAATGTATCGCCGTTTTTATTTTCGACCTAAAGCCATTATTCCAATTGTGGGTGAAATGTTAACCAATCCCCAAATGTTAGTGCGTCGGTTGCGTGAAGGACGCGAATTTTTCTCTTACCTCAAAGATCGTCGAACCCAAGCAGATACTAAAACACCATCCGTGGTTGGTGGTTAGTTGGAAAACAAACGACTCTTGACACATAGGAATTCACAAATGAAACTTGGAAGTGAAAATCATAAAGAGCTTTTCTGCCACAGCTTTATTGAAAGTCACATTAAGTTTGAGCCAGAAGAACTCCCCTGGCCTACTGTAGATAGTGTTACCCTCGATCGCTTGCGTGGTATTCCTTTTTGGAAAGAAGCTCTCATTACAGAACAACGGGCTGGAGCTATGGTTCGCGCATTTGCAGACACCATCAGCGATCCACTCCTGCAAGAAGCCATTGCCTTACAAGCAATGGAGGAAAACCGGCATTTCCGACTCATTAAGTTTTTATTAAACCATTACGATATAGAGATTTCTCCACTTGCCGAACCAGTACTCCCTAGCAATATTAAAACTGCCTTCCTTGACTTTGGCTTTGGAGAATGTCTGGACTCTTTCTTAGCTTTCGGACTATTTGGAATTGCCCGCCAAGCTGGCTATATGCCTGAGCCATTGTTCGAGATTTTCGATCCAATTCTTAACGAAGAAGCACGTCATATTATGTTCTTCGTAAATTGGGCAACTTACTCACAAATCAATGAAGGGAAAAGTCGTTGGATGCGAGGGGTTGATGCTCTCTGGTATTATGGGAGAGCATTTCAAGAGAAAATCCAAGCGTTTAATGGCTCAAATGAAGATAAACAGGTTGGTTTCACTGCCACTGGAGCTAGCAATTTTATGGATAATTTAACCCCCGAACTATTTTTGTCTACCTGCCTTGAAGAAAACGCCAAACGCATGAGTGCCTTTGACACACAGCTCCTCCAACCGCAATTATTGCCGACGCTTGCCAAGCTTTCTCTCGGTATTATCAAGTCAATCCCTCGGCGTCAGTCTAACCCAACGGCACAGTTTTCGGAACAATAAAACCAGAATCTATGCAAGCTCAAAGATTCGCCATTATCAATGGTGATGACTTCGGATTATCCAGTGGTGTAAATCAAGCAATTATCAAAGCGCACAAGGAAGGAGTGCTAACTAGTACTAGTCTCATGGTCACAGGAGAGGCGTTTGATGAAGCAGTCAGTTTAGCACGCACTCACCCCTCCCTAGCAGTTGGTTTGCACTTAGTTCTCGTATGCGGTCGAGCCGCGTTACCTCCAGACCAAATTTCACACTTGGTTGACTCAACAGGGAACTTTCCATATAGTCCATCCATCTCTGGATTGCGCTACCAGTTCAATCGATTAACTCATGAAGAATTGCGGCGAGAAATCCGCGCCCAATTGGAAAAATTTCGCTCCTCTGGATTGCATCTTTCCCATGTAGATGGACATTTACATATGCACGTCCACCCAGTCGTGTTGCGTATTCTTGTTGAGTTAGCAAGGGAGTTCAACATTCGGGTCATTCGTCTTCCCTATGAGGAACTTGGAATGACCCTGCGATTGGATCGCCATCATTTACTGACTAAGCTAGTTTGGACAGGCGTATTTGGTGGATTGCGCCGCTACGGTGAGGGCTTGCTCAAATCAAAAGGTATTGCTTTCGTTGAACGAGTTTACGGATTACTCCAAACTGGCTCTATGACTGAGGAATACTTGCTGGGTTTGATCCCTCAAATTAAAGCAGATCTGGTGGAAATTTATTCTCACCCAGCCCAAGCTATGTCTAAATCCCTCAATGACCCACCAGAGACAGGTGAAGTTGAACTGACTGCACTACTGAGCGGTCAATTGAAGGAGATGCTAGCGACTAAGGGTTTTGAACTGACTAATTTTGACAAAGCACTTCTAGAGAGGAAGAAATTATAATTTACAATTGACGTAACCAGGAAACTTCTTCCAAGACAGATTTTAGGGAAAGCAAGTTTTTACGGTTAAACCAATGTCCAAAAGCTTTCTTTAACTGTCCCCGTGCTGCTGCTTGCACTCCGTCACTCACAGCAATGCCAATATGCTGCATGACGCTAGAGTCGCGGTAGCAGTCCATCATATATGCCGTACATCCATCCCGAACTCGTTGCGTTCCATCAAACTCTGTAATATGACACAAGGGTCGATCCCAGTTATGGCAACGGTACAGGTTAAGATGCCAATCTAAATAAAAGAGCTTCCAACCACCAAGACAGCCAAATTGTTCTGGTTCACCTCTTAAATGACGCTGCATATCCTCTATGGAAGCCGTGGGATTCACGACGCGAAAATCTTGCTTGAGCGCTTTAACGTTTTCAAAGCGTTCGAGCAATTCCTCAACGGTGTATTCTACTAAGTGAGACTCTGCATAACCAAGATAGGAGGATGCTAGGGTAGTTAAGGGATAGGAAAAAGTCACACTGTCAAATCCTAATGATTTTAGGAATGATGGCAGCTTTTTGTAATCGTCTACGAGTCGGCTCATGGTAACTGATGCTGTCGTGCTAATGCCCCGATCGCGGAAACTTTCATTAGCATGAAGTATGCGATCGCATACTCCCATCAGTCCCCTATTTTGTTCGTGTTCTGAGGCTGCTGCTGCATCAATAGAAATAAACACTCCCAACAGTCCCGCATCGGCTAACTCCTCAACACGTTTTTGTGTCAAGAGCGAGCCATTGGTTACAAGCATTGGTGCCATACCAATATCGCTAGCATGAGCTATCATGTCTGTCAAGTATGGGTGAAGCATTGGCTCTCCACCTACAAAAATTAAGAAATACACTCCATTACGATAGAGAATTTCCGTTGCCAAGTTGGCATCATCTAGCGTTACAGAATGCCTCAAATCCACTGACAGACGGTCTACTGCAAAGTTACAAAACCCACAACGAGCATTACAGGCACTAGTAATGGCAAATTGACACGTAGAAGGACCGCCATCCAATAATCCTTGTAGCGCCATTTGCCACAATGACCGCTTTTTTGACTGCAAAGCCGAATTAGATTGAGGCATAATCTTTACTTGTTTGTAAAAAAATACTGACAACCGATTCTACTGAATTTTCACTCGTTACATTTTTTGTCAAACTCAACTTTACCATAGTCCAGTTTGATAACACGGTCGGCTATGTGAAAATAGCGATCGTCATGAGTGATTGCCAGTATAGTTTTACCTTTATCTTTAAGCTTTGGTAAAATTTGAGTATAAAATACCTCCTTGAATACTGGGTCTTGGTCTGCTGCCCACTCGTCAAACAGATAGATGGGTCTGTCCTCCAAGTATGCAGTCAATAAAGCTACTCGTTTGCGCTGTCCTTGTGAAAGATTTGTAGTGGAAAATTTGCCATCTTTAACTTTTACTTTATGGTCTAATTGGAGTAATTTCAAGTACTCTTGCGCTTGATAATCTAGATTAACATTGTCTAATCCCAAAAGTTCATCAAATAAATAAAAGTCAGAAAAGACTACAGAAAAATGCTGGCGATACCACTCTCGATTTTGTTCTGTAATTTGTTCTCCATCAAACTGAATTTCGCCAGATTCAGGAGCATAAAGCCCGGTGATAATTTTAGCTAGTGTAGATTTTCCACTGCCATTTCCTCCCACAATAAACACCAGTTGTCCTGGATAAAATGTTAAGTTGATAGAACCAAGAATAAACATTCTATCTTCTCGATCGCTGCGATAAGTATGGATAATATCTACTAGTTGTAAGTAGTTCCAGGAGGACTTACTTTTAGACGGAACAGTTAATACTTCAGCTTGACTCGCCAAAGATAAACCTAGCGATTCTATCTTTTGCAAAGCAATGCTAGCTTTGCTTAACCGAGGTAAACTTTCCATAATGCCGTTCATGGGCATCATTAAATAGGCAAAGATTAAAACATAGCCAGAGCGAGTTTGAGGGCTGATAGTCAACAAATAAGGAAGTGCAAACAGGACAAAACCAATGGCGAAAAAAAATAACAGTCTTCCCCAACTAGTTGTTGAAGTAAAAAGTATTAGACCTTGAATGTTGTGATGGCTGAACTTAGCGGCTGTTGAATCAAGATGATTACTTAAAAAGACTTGACGCCGTTTATAGTGCAGCTTGAGTTCCTTAATTCCTTCGGTAATAGTGCGAAAATGTTTAAATAGGACATCTTGATCTTCGCGGGCAAGAGTCAGAAATTTTTCTCCTCGTATCATCAGCCATTGGGAACTGCCAATTGCAATGACTGCAAGCCCTATCACCATTAAAAAAACTAGCCAAGAGAGCCAAGTTATATACAGCAAGCAACCTACAACAATAGCAATATCAATACAAAGGTAAGGAATCAATTGAACAGCATCAGTCACTGCTTGAACGTCTTCTGTAAGAGTTGCTAATAAACGAGGGCTTCCTAATTGTTCCAAATGACTCAGCCCGGAAGCGAGAATCTGACGACTTAAGCTTTTCCTTAATTGGAACACAGCATTTTGAGATAAGCGAATCAGCATGAACTGAGAAATGATACTCGTGATGAGCGCGACTAATGACAGCCCCACAAAACTCCAAGCGATCGCTGTGAGGCGGTTTGTATTGTTTTGACTGGCAGCTGTGCTAATGAGGGCAATAAGGCTAGCGCTACTGCTACCACTGAGAAATCCAGTGACAATCGCGATCGCCAACACACTCCAAGAAGAACGTAGGAGAAAGTAAATCAGGTTCATGACAACAGATTGCAAACCAATTGAGTTGTGCTCCTACAAAGAAACTAAATTCCATCTATAAAAGCATCTTATAGTATCATTCAAAAGTCTTAATTTTTTTATTATTTAAACATAATAATTACATTAGTAAATAAATATACAGCTAATTGGTACAATTTATACAATCCTTTTGCTTTGAATAGTCAATGTATATTTCTCCTGATTCAATAACACTTTTTAGTCAGACTGTCGTTGCTTGTCTTCTGTTTATTCTTTGCATATCAGCTATTGTGTTTTATTGCTACGGTATTTATGCAGCGATCTCATTTGACCATTCCTCTCCTGTAAATCCCAATTTTCACCCACCCGTAACTATTCTCAAGCCAATTTGTGGGGCTGAGAGCGAAGCTTACAAAAATTTGACGTCTTTTTGCCAACAAAGTTACCCAGACTACCAGATTGTATTTAGCGTTAGAAACCCACGAGACTCAGGAATAGCTGTAGTCAATAAAATTATCCAAGACTTCCCAGAAGTGGATATTCAGTTAGTAGTATGCGATCGCATTATTGGTACAAACTACAAAGTTAGCAATCTAGCCAACGCTGTCAACAAAGCCAAACACGAAATCTTAGTCATTGCTGATAGCGATATCAGAGTTAGGAGAGACTATCTGCAAAGAGTCGTTCAACCACTGCAATGCTCCAAAGTTGGTGTTGTCACATGTTTGTACCGTTCCTTAGCTCAAGGATGGGTCACAACCTTAGAGGCTATTGGAGTTGCAAGTGATTTCCATGCAGGCGTTTTAGTCAGCAATCGAATAGACGAGAACAAATTTGCTTTTGGTTCCACGATTGCTATCCGCAAACATATTCTCAATACTATAGGTGGATTTCCAGCGATCGCGGACTACCTAGCCGACGACTTCCAGCTTGGCTACCTAAGCGCTCAAGCAGGCTATAAAGTAGTACTTTCCGATTGCATAGTAGAGCACGTCTTAGATTCTTGCTCTTTAAAGAGTGCTATCCAACGTCAAATCCGGTGGGCACGTTGTATAAGAGTTTCTCGTCCTTGGGGCTATCTGGGATTACTTTTTACTTATGGAACTGTCACGAGTTTGCTACTGCTGATTGTAACTAATGGGTCTGTGTTAGGTTGGGTTACTCTAACTTTGACTTGGATGATGCGATTAATAATGGGTTGGGTTGTCGGTGTCAAATGCCTTCAAGATGTATGTGTAAAAACATACTTTCTATTTATTCCTCTACGCGACTTAATCGCCTTTGTTATTTGGTGCTGTGGCTTATTTGGAAACTTAATTGAGTGGCGGGGACGACAACTGAGACTAGGAAAAAATGGTAAACTAATAGAAATAACAAATAACTTTGCAAAAGTACTGTCAAGCTAGTTTTTTATCTTGTTTAAAGCTGGCGATATAGAAAGTTTAATTCATATCGGGCTTGTAGGGCATCATCTTATTAAATTTGCACAAGAGTGCGATCGCGGAGATGAATCAGCTTCTTTTTACTCTCAGAAAGTCCGTCAGAAAGTGTCGGCGTAGATTGGGTTGAGGAACGAAACCCAACATTCCATTAGAGTTGAGGAACGAAACTCTACATTTACAGGTATTTGTGGAGTGAGTTATTTCTTTGAAGTATCGAAAGTTATCAAAAAAATAAATACTTTTTGCTAGATTTAAAATTATATAGTCACTTTTGTTAAGGTCAACAAATGGGGCAAGCAGAAGCATTGTTTGTAACAGAATTACCCAGGTTTTCACTAGTATTAGAAACAGAAAACTTGGCAAATACCAACATTACTGATTTTTGTAATTCTTTAAATTCTCTTACAAATCAAGATGTTTTTCATACTCATATTCCTAAAGTTTTGCTGATCGATAGCGGTGATATTTCACTGGAGAAACTGAAGCAAATACAAGAAAAGTGTCCTTGGATTATAGTTCATCAAGTTCCTGTAAACACTAATTATTACAAAGCAAAAATGATAGGAGCGGCACTTGTTACAGGAGAGATTGTTGTTTACTGTGATTCAGACTGTATTTATGAGAAAACCTGGTTAAGAAATCTTATAACTCCGTTTGTTATGGATCGAAATATCCAAGTTGTAGCCGGAGAAACAACAGTAAGAGGCAGGGGACCTTACGGCACTGCAATGGCTTTAACTTACATTTTTCCTCAGTACTCCGGGCAGAAAAGCTTGACCAAAACCTCTCAGTATTTCCTAAATAACGTAGCTTTTCGACGGGATTTTCTTCTACAATATCCTATCCCGATTGAGCTTCCACTTTATCGAGGTAACTGTGTCATTCACGCTCAAAATATACGTTCTGATGGTTATTCTATTTGGCGACAACCACTCGCTAGGGCAACTCATGCACCACCAAATGGATTATCTCATTTTTTCCAGCGTTTTCTACTTATTGGTCGTGATTATTACTGGCAAGAAAAGTTATTAGCACAGGGTAAGTCTCAAGGGAATTACCAAGAATCTATCTCTGGATTTCAAGGAAAGTTACAAGTCTTTTTTGACAGGGGTGGGAAAATGTTGTCTTATAATCTACTTCACTTGATTTACTTACCTTTTGCAATTCCAATTGCTATGACTGCGGTGTTTCTCATTTTTGTTGGTTATATATCGGCTCGTTTTAGGAGGGTGTTTGAAAAGTCATGATTGATGTATTAAATATTTTTACCCCACCCTAACCCTCCCCGATGTATTGGGGAGGGTTAGGGTGGGGTAAAAATATTTAATACATCAATCATGACTTTTCAAACACCCTCCTAAAAC
>NZ_BAACAP010000076.1:0-13524 GCF_045865695.1 Scytonema hankhaensis NUACC26 | reverse complement strand
AAGTGCGGGGGTTTCCCCCGTTGAGGGACGTGGCGTTTGAGGAACGAAACCCAACATTTATAGCAATTTTCAATTGTGTGCAATACATAAAAAAGTTATGGAACCGCAGCCTGTAGCAGCCCGTAGCGGATAAATCTGTGTCTTTGTCTAGAAACTCGTATTAATCAAGCGTTTTTGCAAAGCAATCACCACAGCTTGAGTGCGATCGCTCACTTCTAATTTCTGTAAAATTGCATGAATATGAACGCGCACTGTTCCAGGTGCGATGTATAATTCATGAGCGATTTCTTGATTAGTTTTTCCGGTAGCTAACAGTGACAGAATTTCTTGTTCGCGCTGAGTTAGCGGATTGGAAGGCTTTGTTATGTTTTCTGGCTTAGGTTGAGATAGTTCGTAGCTCAAGGAAGAACGAATTTCTTGTGTTGCAGTTGCATCCCACCAAGAAGCACCCGCCACCACAGAACGCAGTGCTAGAACTAATTTTTCGGCAGCAATTCCTTTGAGACAGTAGCCTTGTGCGCCTGCTTCAATCAAGCGTGTAATGAGATGTTTTTGCGAATGAGAAGTGAAAACTAAAATTGGTAGCAGAGGATTTTGGTGTTTAATTTGTCTACAAGCTTCAATTCCCCCAATTCCTGGCAAACCCACATCTAACAGCACCACATCCAGAGGTATTTGCTTAACCAACTCGATCGCTGTTTCACCATCTTCAGCCTCAGCGACAATCTCTAACCCAGGTTCTTGTTGCAATCGCACGCATAAACCCAAGCGGAAGAGTTCATCGTCTTCAACAAGCAGAATTTTTATTGGGATAAGGGACATTTTACGCACTTACAGATTGAAATGGTAAACAGGCAGTTTGAAAGCAAACATAGCACCAGTTAATGCTCTGTTCTCTGCCCAAATTATACCTCCATGGGCTTCAATAATTTGGCGAGATAGGTAAAGCCCCAATCCCGAACCTTTGGCTTGGCGCGAGCTATGCCCTTGATAAAATCGTTCAAATAAGTAAGGTAACTGTTCTGGTTGAACACCTACACCTGTATCCAGAATCTTCACCACTTGGTAAGAGATTTGTGATTCCAAGACGACTTCTACCCTAGCACCGCGCCGGGAATGATTAATTGCATTCACTAAAAGATTATTTAAAACTCGTTCTAGTTGCAGTGCATCACCTCGAACCCATAATGCACGTCGCCAATCAGAATCGCCATAACTAACCGAGATATGAACGCGACGATTGGCGGCTAATTCAATCAAACGACTAGCCACCTCTTCTGCTAAGTTAGTCAAATCTACAGGTGCTAAGTCTAGTTTTAGACCTTCAGTATCGTTACGATAGACATCTAACAAAGTTTCTACAAGTTGTAGAGAAGTTTTATGGCTGCGTGCCATTGTGTCCAACACTTGTTGTTGGGTTGGGAAGACGGGACCAAATTTTTCTTGTTGAAATGCTTTGATAGTTTCAATTGCTCCTAGTAGTGGTGTTTTTAGATCGTGGGTGAGTGTAGAGGCAAAATCTTCTCGGAGTTTGACTAATTCTTCTTGAGATTCTAGCTTGGCACGAGTGAAAGCGATCGCTTCTTGTGAACGACGCAGGCGATGACTTAAAACACCAGTGACAATCAAAGCTATTGAGGCGATCGCTCTACTAGCAACTATGGATGGCACGAGCGCTTCATCCTCAGGTACAAAAATATTCAAAATTGTTAAGCACACAGCTATAGTTGTCGCCTGAAAAGTTGCAATTCCCCCGAACCAGGAGTTTGCTAATAATATTGGACCTGTATACATATATCCAAACACATATTCAGTGGGGGTTTCAAACTCCATAATTATGACAGCAACAAATAGCCCTAATATGACTGTCAATCTGCTTAATTGTAAGTTTTTATTCAGTAATTTGCTTATAAATAGAATCATTTAGATTATACTTTTGATAGTTTGAAATAGCTTATAAACTGAGATTTCAGCATTAGTTTTACCCTACCCTAACCCTCCCCGATGTATTGGGGAGGAAACCGGAAATCTAGTTTCCACTCAAGGAACTTGACATTCAAGAGCTAGTCGATTTTTTATCAAGGGGAGGTAACTAGCTTTCTCGTCTCCCCCTTTACAAGGGGGGATTAAGGGGGGTAAATATTCTCATAATTACGAACTTAAGAATTTACGCTCGGCAGTCCTTACCGATATTATAAACTCATCTGAAAAATTTGATACATAAAATAGTGTTTAGATCTCTTCTAAACGTAATAAACACTAGATATAGAAAAATAAACACTAGACAAAGAAAAATGAACTGTATTTTATATCTTCTAACTCTTGCCTTTAACTAATTAATGAGTTGATAATGTAACTAAATTAACTATTAGTAATTTGTAATTAATTATTGGCATTTTAAAATTACGAATTACGGATTACCAATTGGTACAACTCATGTTAGAGGGATGGCTTCAAATAGCATTAACGCTACTCATTGTGGTAGCAATAACTCCATTTTTTGGTCGATATATGGCGCGTGTTTTCCGGGAACAGCGCACTTTTCTCGATCCAATTTTAAATCCAATTGAACGAGTCCTGCACTCCTTAGTTGGCGTTCCAACTAAAGAAGATATGACAGGTTGGCAGTATGCAAGAGCTATCCTGTACAGCAATGTTGTCATGGGGTTGCTGATCTTCTTCATCATTATGAGTCAAGAATGGTTGCCATTCAACCCAACAAAATTGGGTGCGCCAACTTGGGATACAGCATTACACACAACCATATCCTTTATTACCAACACCAACCAACAACACTACTCTGGTGAAACCTACCTCAGCTATGCCAGCCAAATGTGGGGTTTGGGCTATCATATGTTTACCTCAGCCGCAACTGGTTTAGCAGTAGGAATAGCTTTCATTCGGGGTTTGACTGGTAGACCGTTGGGCAACTTCTATGTAGATTTAATTCGCGCAATTACAAGGGTTTTGCTACCTATCTGTATTGTAGGTGGAATTGCTTTAATGGCAGCTGGTGTTCCCGAAACCCTTGCAGGACAGGTTGTATTTCCGACTTTAGAAGATCCTAATATCAGTCAAGCGATCGCTCGCGGTCCCGTAGCTCATTTTGAAATTATTAAGCAACTAGGAGAAAACGGTGGCGGCTTTTTCGCTATCAACTCAGCCCATCCTTTTGAAAATCCCAACGGGTTTTCTAACTTAATTGAGATTGTGGCGATGATATCAATTCCTACCTCTCTGATTTATACCTATGGTTTGTTTGCAAACAACACCAAACAAGCATGGTTAGTCTACGGTATGGTAGGTGTTATCTATATCGCATTTACGATCGTCACTGCCATTGGCGAATATAACGGTAATCCAGCAGTCAATACACTTCTCGGCAGTACGCAACCAAATTTAGAGGGTAAAGAAGTTCGATTTGGTTGGGCGCAGTCAATATTATTTGCAGTCACTACTACTGGAACAATGTGTGGTGCTGTTAATAGTTTGCACGACTCCTTCATGCCTAACGGTGGTTTTGTCACCCTCTCGAATATGTTCTTGCAAATCATCTGGGGCGGACAAGGTACGGGAACAGCGTACTTGTTTGCTTACTTGGTTTTGGCTGTATTTATTACGGGTTTGATGGTAGGACGCACGCCAGAGTTTCTCGGACGCAAGATAGAAAAACGCGAGGTAGTCCTTGCGAGCTTTCTCATTCTCTTAGTTCACCCTATTGCCATTATGATTCCGGCAGGAATTACCCTAGCATTTCCCGACCAAATAGCAGGAATCAGCAATCCTGGCTTTCACGGTTTTGCTCAGGTGTTATATGAATACGCTTCTGCCGCAGCTAATAATGGTTCTGGATTTGAAGGCTTAGGCGATTCCCAACCTTCACCTATAGCTATTACAGCTGGTGCAAAAACAACTGCAACTGCCTTGTGGTGGAACTTAAGTGCTTGTTTCAGTCTTCTAGCTGGAAGATACATCCCAGTTATTGGACTGCTATTACTGGCAGATGGGATGTCTCGCAAACAACAAGTTCCTTTTACTACAGGTACATTGCGAACGGACACAGGATTATTTACAGGCGTAACCGCAGGCGTAATTTTAATTCTTGGCGCGTTGACTTTCTTCCCAGTTTTGGCGTTTGGTCCTATTGGTGAAGCTTTCTGGATTGCTAGAGGTATTGGATAAATGGGCATTTGTCATTTGTCATTGGACATTAATTATTTTTTGCGTCCTTTCTCCTTTGCCTCCCTTGTCTCCCTTGTCTCTATAATTTATGACAGTTAATATAGATCCATCTCCATCAACCCGCCCGCCTCGCCTTCCTCAAGGAGCTCGTGACTCCCGCAGACACACACCCAAAGCAGATATGCGGGGACTTTATCAAAGAGCAATCAAAGAGTCATTCGTCAAACTCCATCCCCGTATTGCTGTCAAAAATCCAGTGATGTTTGTGGTTTGGGTAGGAACAATTGTCACTTTTCTGGTAACTCTCGACCCAAATTTATTTGGCACGTTACAGGTAGACCCTAACCAGCAACGCTTGTTAAATGGGATCATCACATTAATTCTATTCTTCACAGTTGTGTTTGCTAACTTTGCAGAAGCAGTCGCTGAAGGACGTGGTAAGGCACAAGCAGATTCTTTAAGATCGACACGTTCTGATACTATTGCTCGCAAATTACTGCCTGATGGTTCGATTCAGCAGGTTAACTCCACAGAATTACGCCGAAATGATGTGGTGAAAGTCATTGCCAATGATATGATTCCTGCTGATGGCGAAGTCCTTCAAGGCATAGGTTCGGTGGATGAGTCAGCAATTACTGGAGAATCTGCCCCCGTACTCAAGCAACCAGGTACAGATATTGCCAGTTCGGTGACAGGAGGTACACGTCTACTTTCGGATGAACTAACAATTCGGATTACAGCCGATCCAGGTCAAGGTTTTATCGATCGCATGATTTCCCTTGTAGAAGGAGCAGAAAGATCGAAAACTCCTAACGAGATTGCCTTGACAGTATTGTTAGCCGTACTGACACAAGTTTTCTTAATTGTCGTGGCAACCATGCCTCCCTTTGTCGGCTACATTGCCAACTTTATCAGCACGGTGTTTGGGGTAGAAGCCGGAAATAGTTTGCGTGCAGGTGCCAGTGTCGCGATCTTGATTTCACTGTTGGTCGCTTTAATACCCACGACTATCGGTGGATTGCTTAGTGCAATTGGTATTGCTGGTATGGATAGAGTTGCTCAGTTTAACGTCATTGCCACCTCTGGACGTGCCGTTGAAGCTTGTGGTGACATTAATACTCTAGTACTAGATAAAACAGGTACGATTACTCTAGGAAATCGGATGGCTGATGAGTTTATACCAGTCAATGGTTACACAGTTGCAGATGTGGCACGAGTTGCTTTAGCTGCTAGTGTATTTGATGACACACCAGAAGGTAGGTCGATTGTCACGCTAGCCGGAAATTCTGGCGTGCAGGTTGATTTCGACCCCAAACAAGCAGAAGGTGTGGAATTCTCGGCTAAAACTCGGATGAGCGGTACTAACTTACCCAACGGGAAGCAAGTTCGTAAAGGGGCAGTGGATGCGATTAAGGGTTTTGTCCGTTCTCGTAGCGGTCGTATTTCTGATGACGTGGATGTAGCCTATGAGCGAGTTTCTCGGTTAGGTGCCACACCCTTAGCCGTTTGTCAAGATGACCAAATTTTTGGTGTTATTTATCTCAAAGATATAGTTAAACCTGGTTTACGGGAACGTTTTGACCAATTGCGGCGTATGGGTGTTAAAACCGTTATGCTTACAGGTGATAACCGCATTACTGCCAGTGTAATTGCGAAAGAAGCCGGAGTTGATGACTTTATTGCCGAAGCCACACCAGAAGCTAAAATTAGCGTCATTCGCTCCGAACAGTCTCAAGGTAAGCTGGTAGCAATGACTGGAGATGGTACTAACGACGCACCCGCACTGGCTCAAGCCAACGTAGGTTTAGCTATGAACTCTGGTACGCAAGCTGCTAAAGAAGCTGCTAACATGGTGGACTTAGATTCTGACCCCACTAAGTTAATCGATCTAGTCACTATTGGCAAACAGTTACTTATTACTCGTGGGGCATTAACAACCTTCTCTATCGCCAACGATATTGCTAAATACTTCGCCATTATCCCGACTATTTTTGCAGCTGCTGGTATTGGCGCACTGAACATTATGGGACTTAAAAGCGCTCAGTCTGCCATCGTCTCAGCGCTAATTTATAATGCATTGATTATTCCCGTACTCATTCCTTTGGCGCTTAAAGGAGTCAAATTTCGTCCTTTAACAGCAGACCAACTATTAAGACGTAACATCTTAATTTATGGTTTAGGTGGTATTGTTGCTCCTTTCATTGCCATCAAACTCATTGATGTCATTTTACCTTTGTCTTAATTTAGTCACTCAAAACTACTATGAAACCTCCTCTCGTAAACATTCTTTTACCTCAAGTATTTGCTCAAATAGTCACAGGAGTCGATGAAATTTGGTTGCAATGGCGCAAACAAAAATTGCCTCTGTATCTCTTCTTGGCAATGTGTTTGAACCTTCTAGTTGCGCCTGTTGTCTATGCAGCTACTAGAGAACAATTTTCCCACTTTCAAGCTTGGGCATTAGGGCTGTTAGGATTCGTGACTTTGGGTCTTTCTACATATTTGTTTTTTGTCATGTTTGTACCGGAGAAATTCTAATGAGTTTTGCCACAGAAGCTAGCCGTGCAATTCGTTCTACTGTAATTCTTTGGGTGATTAGCTCAATCATTTATCCATTCGTGATGATTGCTTTTGGACAGGTTATCTTTCCATCTCAAGCCAATGGTAGTTTGATAAAAAATGCCCAAGGTCAAGTTGTGGGTTCTACCTTAATTGGTCAACCATTTAGTAGCGATCGCTATTTTAATTCTCGTCCTAGTACTACGAGTTATAGCACTGCCGAGCCAAAGAAAGATGAGGCGGGAGTTCTTAAAACAGGAGTTTCTGGTGCTAGTAACCTAGCTCCTAGTAATCCGGCATTGCTAGAACGCATCAAAGGCAAAGACGATCCAGATCCCAGCAAGCGGGTTGAAGGCGATTTGAACCGATTAAAAACAGCAGGCGTACAACCTACTGCCGATTTACTTTACACCTCTGGTTCTAGCCTCGATCCCCACATTACACCAGAAGCCGCTAGAGGACAAGTTGCCCGCATTGCTAAGATACGAGGACTTCAACCCCAACAGTTAAAAACTTTGATTAGTCAAAATACTGATGGTCGCTTTCTTGGGATATTTGGTGAACCTGGGGTAAATGTCTTGAAATTAAATCTAGCTTTAGATGCCTTAAAATCTGCTAGTTGAATCGGAAAAATTGAGATGATTACATTGAAAAAAGTCAAAACATTTATTTGTTTTAACTTTGTTAGTTGGATGTTACTTACCTCTATTCACTTCTGGTTAATCCTGGGGTTAAAACATCCAACATTTCCCTTACTAGCAAATAGAAGTTTACTAACTGATACCCAAGAGACAAACTTGTTTCAGCGAGAACGTGGAGGTATCAGACGTATAGGAAGCCATAGTGCGAGAAATGCCACGAAGGGAACTTTAAACAAATCAGTTTAAATAAAAAATAATTAACCGCAGCCTGTAGCAGATGGACGCGGATAAATAGGAAAGGTTATAAGTTCTTAGGTTCTTTTTATGACTGACTACTGGTAAATTTTCCGAAGAAATATGTTAAAAATTATCTTCATACAGCCATGAATTGGTTTGAACATGACTCGCAAATCTTTATCGCTTTGTTCTATCTGAAGTGTAGTGAATACCAACGCTGAACTGCTTTCAGATTCTTACAACAATTTGTCAGATTCTTACTCTAGAACACCAGGAAAATCAATCACTGCATTTTCAGCAAATGGATCTATTCAAGCTTCGATATCCTTTTTAGTTCATATCAGATCGGTAAAAGTTTGAGTAGTTGCAAATTACTCTATACGCACTGCTGTCTGTATTAGACTCTCCTGGCTTTATCTAAAGTTAACTGAGTTCTAATGCTTGACTTCTTTCAGATTCTTACAGTACTTTATCAGATTCTTATTGCAGTGAATATTATAGTAGGAGAAGTTATAAACTTAATGCAAACCTATAATGTCGAGAAAAATTGTTATTGGGGTAATGGGACCTGGAGAACACGCCAAAGATATTGATATCCAAAATGCTTATGAAATAGGGAAACGGATTGCTCTAGAAGGTTGGGTTTTGCTAACTGGTGGTAGAAATATTGGAGTTATGGAAGCTGCAAATCAGGGAGCAAAAGCTGCCAATGGTTTAACTATCGGTATTCTTCCCGGTAAAACAGAAGATGGGATTTCTGAGGCAGTTGATATTGCTATTTTTACTGATATGGGAAATGCTCGAAATAATATCAATATCTTGTCTACAGATGTAGTAATTGCTTGTGGTATGGGTGCGGGAACTGCATCAGAAATTGCTCTGGCTTTGAAAGCAGGTAAAAAGGTAATTTTGTTGTCGGATGATGAAGAAAGCCAAGTTTTCTTCCAAAAAATGTCACCAGGAAATGTCTATGTGGTGTGTGATGTTGAGAATGCGATCGCAACAATTCATACTATTTTGGAGCTTAGATTTTAGAGTTTGGATGGAGAAAGTCATGTCTTCTATAGTTTGCTATTGTTAGTAAATATTCTTGTTGCTCCGTGACTATCAACCTAATACTAATTCTCTGAAATCTGGCAACACATTCAAATTCCGATACTCATTTTATCGAATTATAACGAAACCCAACATTTTATCGAATTAGTAAGACAGAGTACAGATTTATCAGCGTCCATCTGCTGGAGGCTGCGGTTCCTTAACCAATTGATATATTACACTCAATTAAAAACAGCTATAACTTCCGTAGAACGGGCATCCAGCCCGTCTACAAAATGCAAATCTATTGACAACCCCGTACCATCAAACGAACTCCACTAGATGGTGCAAACGTTAGACCCCGACGAGCAGGAAGTACGGGACTGCTTTCAGCAAGTGTAAATGAGTAATGAGACAAAATCGTTGCCAAAACCAATTTCATCTCAAATAAAGCAAAAGCCATACCAAGACAGCGACGGTTTCCACCACCAAACGGCAAATATTCATAGGGAGAGAACTGTCGTTCTAAAAAGCGCTCAGGCTTAAACTTTTTGGGTTCTGGATAAATGTCTGGACGATGGTGAGCCAAATAAATACAAGGTGTCAACATCATACCCTTTGGTATCTCGTAACCCATAACCTGCATTGAGGTTTGGAGAATTCTGACTTGAGTGAAGAAAACAACCGGGTACATTCTCAAAGTTTCCGAACAAACAGCATTTAAATAGGGCAATTTAGCTATTTCTGTAGATTCGGTACGCTCGACATCAATGGATTTCAATTCCTGTAGCAGTTTTTTGCGGACTTCTGGTAAGCTGTGAATCCAGTATAATGCCCATGATAAAGCTGTGGCTATTGTTTCGTGTCCGGCAAAAAGCATGGACATTAATTCATCGCGTAGCTCAACATCTGACATGGGCTGATTTGCATCATCCCTAGCTGATAGTAAAAGATTTAAAATATCTTCCCTAGAAGAATCTGGCTGATTTCTCCGTTCTTGAATTTCTTGGTAAATTAATTTATCGAGAGCTTCTCTTTGCCGTATAAAGTATCCCCAAGGACTCAAAGAGCCTAGATCGTGTTGTAATACCTTGAGAAACAAAAACATGGTTTTCAAGGGAGTATTAAAAGACTTCAACATATCAATTAAAGCAATTTTAATTTTTTCGTAACGCTCCCCTTCCTGCAATCCAAAAACGGCTTTTAGAATAACAGTCATAGAAATTTCTTGCATAGACTCACGAGCTATAAATGTTTGCTCAACCTTAAGTTTGCTCATGACTCTATCGGTAATATCACACATAAGATTACCATAAGCTCGCATTCTCTCACCATGGAAGGGAGGCATCAACAACTTGCGCCTTTGGATATGGCGATCGCCATCCAACAATAGCAAAGAGTTTGTCCCTACCAAAGGTTCCATAATGCTATTACCAGGAGCTGTTGCAAACAACTTAGCATCAGCTGTGAAAATTTCTTGAATTCCTTGAGGATGGCTAATGACTACTGAACTTGGAAAACCAGCAAATTCACCGATAAAGATATCTCCGTAGCGCTTTGCCATTGTTTCAAGGTAATCTTTTTGTTGTAGAAGACCCCAGAAGATTTGAAGCAATTTTGGTTCGCGTATTCTTGGAGGTAAGTTATTATCGCTTTGGTTAAGGAAATTTTCTTGCAGTAAAATCATATGTTTTGGTTAGTGGTTAGTTTTTAGTTGTTAGTTGTGTGGGACAGGCGTCTCGCCTGTCATTGTTAATGGTTATTAGCTAAATCTTTAAGTTTCTTGAGGATATTTGCTCAATTCCTCCAAGTTAATATAGGGATGATATCCGACAACTCGTTGCAATTTAGATGCTACTGTCGGCTCTACTTTTGCACCTAATAAATCTGATTTTAGAATAGCAAAATCACCAAGATGATTAGATTTTCTATGAGCTTCAAGAGCTTTAATTTTTTGAATTGTAGCAAACATATTTTATCTGCGTTCGTCTGCGTTTATCTGCGGTTAAATATTACTCTAACTTAAGCTGGCTCGCCATTAAGAGATGAAATCCCATAGCGATCGCAATATCTTCTGCTGATGAGGTTTAATCTCTCCATCCACCATTGCCATCACCATTGCCATTTGAAGCAAGTATTTGCGTTGATGAGGAGCGGTAATAATTTCAGCAATTTGACTTGGTGCGATCGGGCGTAAGTCATTAACAGCAACACAAGATTGATGCAATTGATTGATAATGTGTAAAAACTGATACTCTTGTGGTAGTAAGGCTTCAGGTTTAGCTGCCACATTTATCAATGCACCAAGCACCAATGGTAGTTCTTGGGAAGAAAAGACAGCAATATCCATAGTTTGGGGATAGGGGATTAGGGAGTGAGAGAAAAAATGATACCTAATGACAAATGACAAATGTCTATTGACTAATTGCCCAATCCCCAATTCCCAATTACAAATTGCGAGAGTTTGGCGCAGTTTGAAGAACTAAAGGTAATTCCAACCCTGTAGCTGCAGTGATTTCTTGTGGTGATGCAACTCGTGTTGCACTGTTCAAGTATTGCCCATCATTAATAGGGCTAACAACTTTCATTTTATGAGTAGTGCTGTAATACCGATGAGATTGCTGAACTTGATGCCTATCTTGCATACTCTCATTAGCAATCTTTTTCCGCAATTTAATAATGGCATCAACAACAGCCTCTGGTCTGGGAGGACATCCCGGTATGTAAACATCGACTGGAATTAACTTATCTACGCCTCGAACAGCAGAAGGGGAATCGGTACAGAACATACCACCAGTAATTGTGCATGCTCCCATGGCGATGACATATTTTGGTTCTGGCATTTGTTCGTAAAGCCGCACCAAGTTTGGGGCATACTTCATGGTGATTGTACCTGCAGTAATCAACAAGTCTGCTTGTCGGGGAGTTGCACGAGGAATCATGCCAAATCTTTCCATATCAAATCTGGAAGCATAAGCAGCCATAAATTCCATAAAGCAGCAGGCTGTCCCAAACATTAAGGGATATAAACTAGACATCTTTGCCCAGTTGTATAGGTCGTCTACAGTCGTGAGAATAATATTTTCAGAAAGTTGTTGCGTTACTTCTGTACGTTCAATAGGATTAATAACAGAGTTAGTCATGGGTAAGTCCCCCAAAAAATTGAATATGTTCTTGCAAAGGCGTTTAATGCATAATTTTGCATGAAAGTCAACTATGACAATAAACGCTACTCACGAAAACAACCTTTCTAAAAGAAGCTCGTCATACAAGTTCTTTTGCCTTGTTGATAGCTACATCAGCAATAACTACAGTTTCCGATAACTTTCCAACTTGCACCAGTAAAGATCGAGGTTTTAAGACGCTAACTTAAGAACTAGCTCTTAACTTGTAATACTTAATTGCGTTCGAGACTTTGTTCTCGACTGTATAGGAAAAATGGTAGGGCGCAAGAAAGCCCAATGCCAAAGGTTAGTCCAACATAGACAAACATCCATAATCGAGAAACACTCAATCGCTTCAATTCAATCCAGGCAAAATAAAAGAAAGCAAGTGCTGAAATTAGTAAATCGTTCGTCAGCGCGGTGGCAACATTGTTTGCAAATGCTTTTTGTAGAAATAAACTTGGAGATAACAGCACCGATGGATCTTGAAGCAGCCAATACCAAGGTGCAATTGCTCCTGCAATAGTCAGCAGTAGATACATTGGTTTTATGGAGTTGACAGAGTGTGTTGTTGAGACATTTGTTGACTTCATCACGATTGTTTACCTTTGAGTCTGTGTGCCTCAATCGTGCCAAAGGGAGATAATAGAAGCAATTACCTCTGAGGTAATCACAGTTAGCTTCCTCACACTTCTTGCTATGCAACGACGTTCAACTGCTTTTAGCGCTCGCCAATCTGACTCATTCGGAATGCTCCTTAAACATTGGCGCGAGCAACGCGGATACAGTCAGCTCGATCTATCACTGACAAGTCAAGTTTCCCAACGGCATATTAGTTTTCTAGAGTCAGGACGAGCGAAACCCAGTCAGGAGATGGTTATCCAACTAGCAACCGTTCTAGAAATTCCGATGAGACAGCAAAATCTGATGCTTACGGCGGCGGGATTTGCTCCCATCCATGCTGAAACTGACCTATCAGCTCCTGAAATGACCTCGATTCGTAAAGCACTTGATTTTATGCTGAAGCAACAGGAACCATTACCTGCACTCGTGGTCGATCGCTATTGGAATTTGTTGCTAACCAACTATGGAGCTACTCGACTTCTCACAACTTTTATCGATTTAGACAAATTGCAAACCCCCTTCTATGTGGATGGAAAACTTAATTTAATGCGAGTCATGTTCCATCCGCAAGGATTGCGCCCATTTATTGTCAACTGGGAAGACTTTGCAAATCATCTACTTCAACGACTACATAGAGAAGTCAATGCATGTGGTGATGTGTTGCCTAACATAGACGGAGAAAGCGAGCAATCTACTGCATTACTGAACGAACTGATGAGCTATCCTGGTGTTTCGGAGATTTGGCAAACTTCTCATAGAACACCACAAAATGCGTTGCTGCTTACCGTTCATCTCAAGCGAGAGTGTTTGGAGTTACAGTTTTTTTCGACAATCGCTACACTAGGTACTCCCTATGACATTACGCTTCAGGAACTGCGGATTGAATGTCTGTTTCCTGCGGATGAAATAACCGAAAGAAACTGGGTTGGTTAGGTAGAACAAAGTGACACCCAATAATTTGATGAAAACAAGGGTTCGTTCCTCATGACACACAATAATTTAATGAAATGTTGGGTTTCGTTCCTCAAACGCCACGTCACTCAACGGGGGAAACCCCCGCACTTTTTGTGGCTCCCCAACCT
>NZ_BAACAP010000075.1:0-12519 GCF_045865695.1 Scytonema hankhaensis NUACC26 | reverse complement strand
AAAATATAAACAAGACTAATCATTTCTTATATTCGCGAATAAAATCCGCGAACTCTCTTTTTTTGTCCAAAGTCCAATAGCACCAACACCTTTGAAAGATTATAAAGTCTCTGTTTTTGTTGCATCAGATAACGAAAATGCTCGAAAAACCGTGATGCAACTTGCTCTTGAAATTGGCTTCACTCCAGTGGATTGTGGAGGGCTACGAAATTCACGGTTAATTGAGGGATTGGGAGATTTTATTCGGTTCTTAATTATTGGTCAGAAGTTGGGACCATATGCAACGATTTCAGTTGACGTGCTAGCGCCTGCTCAGTTGGAACGACTAGGTGGACGACAAAGTTCTAACCTTCTTTGAGAGAAAAATATCAATTAACTTATATCTCTCCCAATACTACTCAGATAATAATTTTTGTGGATTGGGCTTACTGTGGAGAAACTTAACAAATGCCTGTAAATGTTGGGTTTCGTTCCTCAACCCAACCTACTTATTTTCGTATTTTTACGTACCAAGTTACAAATAGATGATGTATCGCTAACTATAATCATCGCCAATTATTTGCTTCCAAACTTTTTATATCCTCCCTAAGTTCATTAATATCGTAATGAAGGGGAATTTGCCGACTTGCAAGTAAGCGCTGAAACTGGAGTTGATTCATTTTTGCAAAACGACTTGCTTGACCTAAAGTAAATTTTTCCTTCTGAAACAGCAGAACTGCAATTTCAGTTAGTAACTCAGCCTCAGACATTTGGGTTGTTTGTAATACTTCATCTGAAATGATAATACTCATAGCATTCGCCCTGGATAGTAGCTAATATATCTGCTCAATTTTAACATTTGCAGGGTAGTTGATAAACAAACATTGAAAATAACTTTAGAAGCTAATTATAGATTTTTCCAACTATGTCCTTAACACTCTGTAATTTACACTTAAGAACAGAAATGTTTTGGAGCAGTAAATACTAGCCATTTTTCTAGGTACTCATCTCCTCATTTTTCCGATGTCAACTGTAGCCACAAAACGTCACCATTAATTTATAGCAACCGCAGACAAACGCAGATGCACGCAGATGAAAGAAAAAATTATCCGCGTCCGTCTGCTACAGGCTGCGGTTCAAAACTCCAAATAAACCACTCCTTAAAGAAACAAAATGTCCTCACCAGACACATTCAACACCCTACAAACCCTTTCCAACAACATAGCAGAAACCGTCGAGCAAGTTGGAGGAGCCATTGTCGCCATTAACTCTGGTTCCCGTATGTCCTCAAGCGGAATTCACTGGCAAAGTGGTATCATTATTACCTCAGACGAAGCACTTCATCGCTACGAAGAAATCACAGCAACCCTATCAAACGGACAAACCGTACCAGTCAATCTTATAGGACGCGATCCCAGTACCGATGTCGCTGTTTTTAAGTTACCACAAACAGAAATTCCCGTAGCAAAGATTGGTAATGCGGCAACACTCAAAGTCGGTCATCTCGTACTAGGATTAGCAAGAAGTAACGAAGGTGATATTCGTGCAGCACTAGGTACTGTAAGTGTTGTCAGTGGTGCTTGGCGGAGTATGAGCGGTGGAAACATTGACCAATTTATTCGTCCAGATATTACCCTATATCGTGGTTTTGCTGGTGGATCGCTCGTAGATGCTGCTGGTTATGTAGTTGGAATGAACACATCAGGAAGACGGGGTACAGCTTTGACTATTCCGGCTTCTACAATTAATCG
This sequence comes from Scytonema hankhaensis NUACC26, assembly GCF_045865695.1. NCBI lineage: Bacteria > Bacillati > Cyanobacteriota > Cyanophyceae > Nostocales > Scytonemataceae > Scytonema > Scytonema hankhaensis. Next base: position 10,789 of record NZ_BAACAP010000075.1, on the reverse strand, counting down.
AGTCGTCAACCAACTCTTGGCAAAGGGACGAATGACACGCGGTTATCTTGGTTTGGGCATGCAAGCCGTGCGATTGCCAAGTAATTTGAAAACAGCATTGAATTTAACTTCAGCAAGTGGCGCGATTGTTGTTAATGTAGAGCCAAATGGTCCTGCTGACAATGCAGGTGTACTGATTGGTGATGTCATAATTACTTTCGATAATTCTGTTGTCAATGACACGGGTGATATACTAGCACTCTTAAATAGTGGCGATCGCGTTGGAAAAGCTGTCAAGCTACAAATCATTAGAGGTGGAGCGTTAGTTGAGTTAGAAATAGTCGTCGCTGAAAAATCAGTGACCAGTGACCAGTAACCAGTAACCAGTGACCAGTGACCAGTAACCAGTGACCAATAAGATGTTTCAAGATATAACAGCAGAGTTTGCAACGATCGCACAACAATTGTGTCAAAGTACTGTAAAAGTTTGCAGTAGTTCTTTTGGAAGTGGTTCCGGTGTTATTTGGCGATCTGATGGTGTAATTATTACTAACGCTCATGTTGCGACTCATCACAGAGCAAGAGTAGAACTCTGGGATGGACGAGTGTGTGAAGCAGTACGCATCAGTATCGATCCTACACAGGATTTAGCGGTACTAAAAATTGCCAAAACCGATCTCCCCGTAGCAACTATTGGTAACTCCGATGCTTTACGAGCTGGAGAGTTAGTATTAGCAGTCGGTAATCCTTTTGGTGACAGTGGCGCTGTGACGAGTGGTGTTATTCATGCGAACAAACACTATGCAGTTATGGCTGATATCCAACTCTTTCCTGGCAATTCTGGAGGACCGCTTGCTGATTGTCAAGGACGGGTTATTGGAATTAACACTATGATTGCTCATGGTTTGGCTATAGCAATACCCAGCCTCACAGTCGAGAAATTCTTGCACGCTCGCCATCCCATTGTGGAGGCAATATGATTCGGGTACTAGTAGTTGCTGCTTCCCCAGTAGTAAGAGCGGGTTTATCAGCCGTGCTAACAACCAATTCCAAACTGATAGTCGTGGGTACTGCATCAGACTTGGATAATTTGGGGGGAGAAGTTGAGCAACTACAACCCGATGTTGTACTCCTAGATTTGGGTAACAATTTTCAACGCTCGCTCTGGGAAAAATTGCTTTCTTTGCAACAACAAGATCCTTTTGTGTGTCTCGTTCTTGCTGACGAACTCGATCGTATCGATCTTGAGCTTGGGTTACGTAGTGGCGTGAGGGGCATACTACCTCAAACTAGTACGGAATCAGAAATTACTGCTGCTGTTGAGGCTATCGCTTTTGGACTTGTAGTGTTGCACCCAGATGTTATGGAGTCTGTACTTGCTCTTAAAGATGCTAGCGAGCGAGAAAAAGTAGTCGCAACTCCCGTACAAACATTAACGCCAAGAGAAATCGAGGTTTTAGAAATGCTAGGTGCGGGAGTGGGTAATAAAGCGATCGCCAAACGGTTGCAAATTTCCGAGCATACTGTAAAGTTTCACGTCTCTTCTATTTTTCAAAAGTTGGGTGTCTCTACTCGTACAGAAGCTGTAGCTGTTGGCGTGCGCTTAGGATTAATTATGCTATAACCTCAGTTTTTTCTCTTATCTTGCGCTAATACCATTTCTCTATGTCTTTGAGACAAATACGATCCCCTCATCTCCCCTCAACCCCAGCTGCGGTGTACACGGATCTCTCAAGATCCCCCTAAATCCCCCTTAAAAAGGGGGACTTTCAAAATTTCCCCCCTTTTTAAGGGGGACTTTCAAAATTTCCCCCCTTTTTAAGGGGGGCTAGGGGGGATCGTGTGTAGCAATCATTTGGTGAAATGGTATAACTTCTATTTTAAAGTTGGTGCAAGATACTAATTTATGAATTGACAGACAAAATTCTATTATCCAAAAGATCTAAAATTTGACGATCTTTATCTAAATCAAATTTTCTAGCAAAATAAGTATCACTTTTAACTATAGAAGCATAGTCTTCTGTTGATAACAACCGAGGACGACCATTTCGAGTTCCCGTAAAATCAATGTAAAACTTATTATCATTGCATAACTTGAATAAGTGACTGTTTATCAATACTGTTTGAAGAAAAGATTCCTCTGGAACATTAACTTCTTGATAGTAATCAATAATGTTACGATTGGATTTAGAGAAGTTATACAAATACTCTATACATTTTTTAGACAAAGTACAAAAAAAAGAACCTCCATAACAAACAAGATTTTCCTTGAAAATAGGTTTTCTTTTCAAGCCAATCATTCCAAAAGCAATATTAATTCTTAAAAATGGTTGTACATAATTAATTATTTTGATTGGCGCTAACCAATCCTTTACCCGGTCAGGTAGTTGAGCAATGAATTTAATTTTGTGGTATTTGTATAAATATCGGGTGTAACCTTCTCTTAGGCTCCAATGGCTTTCTGTCGAGAAAACTTTAAAGTATTCTAGAAATCCTTCATAATAAGTGTTTGATAAAAAATTATTAATTTCTGAGAGATGTTGTGTCGGATAATCTTGACCTGACAGATTAGTTAACCAATCAAATTCTATTTTATTTTTAAAAAGCCAATCAATTGCGTTCAAATATCCTTCAATAATAGAAAAATTACCTCTTCCTCCTAGACCTGAAACTAAGTAAACTTCTGGTAAATGATTCAGTTGTTTTTCATCTAGTTGAGAACTAGAGAAATCGTGGCTTACAATAATAATAGATTCTGGGCTGGTCTTCTTAATTGTATTGACAAGTCGATAAATTTGCTCTGGATTTTTATGACTTTGAATTAAATAACAAACTCGCATGAGATTACCTCAACATATAAAGTATTATGACGTGCGTAATGGGTTGAAATCTAAGATCGGGTTCAATTTGTACCTGACCAATAAAACTAACTCTAAATAGCCGCAAAAAATAACCGCAAAATTGCTTAATTAAAACTCATATAATGAATAGTGGAAATACTCTCTTGATTGTAAAGATTGTATAAAAAATCAATATAGACACGGATTCATGCATCTGTTAACAGGAAGCACTTACTAGTAACTTGTTAATCTCCCATAAAAAGATCTCCGATCCCCAGAGGGACTCCGAGTTCTCCACTCCCTTTTTCTAGACATTATCACTCTTGAGTTAGAGGTTTTTTACTTATACCTTTGCTATAAGTTAGATGTGGTCTAATGGGTCAAGCACATAAAACCACGCTACCTCAAAGTTAGTCTGAAGTGGTCTTATCTGGGAAGCATCTACCTTTATTTAAGAATAGTTAGGTTAAAATCAGTGTCACGGAGTAAGGGCTTAACAACAATTGTCTGTTCAGTGCTTCTACAGCTGGGGCGCTAGTCTGAATACCGTTGGCATTTAAAGATAACATTTGTAAAGTTTTGGAATTAGCCAATAATTGCTTTGATTGTAAGCTTAAATTTATAGCTTGAGAGGACTTGTTGATAAGTAGTACGTGGCATTTACTATCCCTTTGTTGCACTGCTAAAGCTTCTACGAAAGGATGGTCGCTTGTTGTTTGCATTACCATTCCTACTAAGTATTTATTTGCCCAAGCAAATATAGTTGCGGGAGGTCGTAATTTGTTTTTTGGGTCGATCATACCGTAAACCCCATCTTTGAGATGCCAGGAAGTTGCCATATCAACACCAGCATCCGCAAGATGTTTTATGACCGAAGCAAACCAAACTGCCCCAATATGGTTGTGCTGTCTTGTTTCTCCGGATGTCCACAAATAGTTGATGTTGTATTCTCCTAGTAACAAAGGGACTGGACGTTCTGGTATATATTTCCTTGCGATCGCTCGAAAGTCCTTAACTTGACGCCCATAGTTAGGCGTGTAAGACATAATCCCATCGGTAAGTTGTTTTGCGTCTTTGCTACCATAACGATGCCAAGAGATAAAATCTATATTCGGTTTGCAGTCTCTGAGAAAAGCTTCCAGTCTTTTTGAATTGTCCCATGTTAAAGCAGGTCCTCCCACTTTGATTTGAGGGTCAACAGTTTTCATGGCTTGTGCTACTTTGTTGTAAATTATCCACAGTTCATCTAATTTCCAAGCTTTATCGTAAGAAACTTCTTTTTCATTCAAGGGTTCCCAGTAAATAACCTTTTTTTGGAGGCGATGGTTAAGAATTTCCACGAGTTGAGCGCATAAAATAGCGTAGCGATCGTACTCGGACTTATCCAAGAAACCGTCTTTGCTCTGCGCCATCCATTTAGGCCAACCAGGAAGATTTTGAATGATAGTGGGTTTGTGAGGATAGGAAACATCGTACCCGGCTTTGATTTTGGGAATATTCCAAGTTTTGGTTGCAGAATCAGTCCAGCGATCGCATAACTCGGCGTGGTGAATGCGAATTAACTTAATACCAAGTTCCTGAATATGATTTTGGAAGGTGCGATCGGCAGCACGTTCGGGAGACAAAATCTCATAATCATTAGAACCAAAGGTAAAAGGAGTAGACTGTGCTATTTGATTTGTCCAATCAATGCTAATTTGAGCCTTATTTTTAGAAGCCGCAGAGTAAGATTCCCAGACTGTATTTAACACTCCAAAAGTGACTGCGCTAGCTGCTGTTATCTTAACGATCTTCCTACGTTGCATAGAGTTTACGAGTTAGTCACGGAAGCGTGAGAAGCTTTAGGATAGGGTGTAGTCTTACTTTCCACACCGTTAAGAACGAGACCAAAAATTTGCACGTTATGTTGAGTCAGTTGTGCAAAGCTGTCATTAACAGAGTTTCTGTAGCTATTATTTGGACGGATGACAAACAGCACATTGGAAATTATGGTAGCCATGAGGGCTGTTTCACTGGTTAAACTGACAGGAGCACTGTCAACAATAATGTAATCATAATCCCCAGTTTTCTCACAAGTTGCCAATGCTTGCTCAAAAGCCCCCCGTTTCAGCGTTTCCATAATTTTGCCTTGTTTGGGTAAACTTGGTAATAAATCTAGATTTGATTGTATTGGGACTTGTAATTGCCCTATTGTCAATCCTTGAGTGTAACCCAAACGGCGACTGAGTTCTGCTTTCTTGAAATCTCCATCCACTAGCAGAACTCGAAAACCCAAATCTACTAATGCATAAGCTAGCCCTATGGTAACAGTCGTTTTACCTTCTCCTACAATGGCACTTGTTATTAACAATCGGTGATTGTGCAAAGGTTGTAAGCTAATTGCAGAAGCAAGGCGTTGAAACTCAACTTCTGTTTCATCAACAAGTTCAAATTTTGTAGCAGAATGCTTGATTCGAGGAATAGTTTGTACAAGAGCAAATTTTCGAGCTTGTAAATCTTTAGGGCTTAACAGAGGATTGCGGCTTTCTAAAAATAACACCAAAGCAATGCTACCCACAACTGACGCCAGAACAGCATTAATTATCATTAACATTCGCCTGGGACTTATTGGTTTTGGTTCAACTTGAGGTGGATCTAAAACTTGTACATTTGGATATGCATCAAAAGCATCAATATTATTTTGCTGTATCTGAGCAAGTAGACCATTATAAACCCCAGAGGCAATATCAACTTGTCGTTTATATTCTGACAACTTTGCTTGATTTTCAGGAACTGATTCTAATGTGGTTTGTAGTTGAATGATTTGATAATCAAGTTGTTGTGCTTGTTCCTTTAGTGCATTGGCTTCGCTTTCTGCCAAAATAAGTTGTTGAATTAAAGGAGTGCGACCTTGGACATTAGGAGCTACTGTTGTGTCAACTTTTGTGCCGGATGCGTCTTGTGCAACGTATTGTTGAAGGATGCGTTGTAGTTGGGCGCGTTGTAAAAGAAGGGTTTTTATCTCTGGATGCTCGTTTGTAAACAGCGATTGTTTTTGGCGCAAAGAACCTTCTACATCTAGTAAACGTTGGCGTACAACTTGATAGTTTAAGTTTTCGCCCAAGCTTAAGGACTGGACTGCTGAGCTTGGTACCATACTTAAGCGTTTTGAGAGAACTTTCACACGATTTTCATTAGCCTTGACTGAAGCTAAAGTTTGGGCTTTCAAGCTTATCAAACTATTGATTGTGCTGACAATACCTTTAGTTTGCTCTTCATCATTAACTATACCGTTAGATTTTTTAAAATTTGTTAAATTATTTTGAGCTAGAGTTAATTTTAATTTAGCCTGTTCTAACTCTTGCTGATTGTATTGTTGTCGTGCTCGACTGTTAGCTTGTCGCAGTTCATTTAAACGTTTTTGATAAGTTTCTGTTAAAACTATTGCTCGCTGTAATGCTAATTCTGGGCTAGAGCCAGTTACGGTAAGCGACATAATTGTGGATTGTTCTGCTGGTTTTACCGTAAATATTTTTTTGTACCCAGATACGCTTTTAAACTTCTTTTTTTCAGGGTCAAGCGCTAAGACTCTCTCTAACAAAGCATCACTTGTGATAATGGATGCCTGCACGTTGAGAGGATTGACTTCTGTGGAAAAACCAACGTCACCATTTCTTAGAGAACCAAGAGTTCCTAAATTTGCATCCAGCTTACTGTTGGTTTTTGGTAAAATTAATTGTGCGCCAGCCATCCAAACTGGTTTAGCAGTGGCTAGTGCCCATCCTGTAGCTAGAATCACAAAAAGATTAAAAGCTAGTAAAATTTTCCACTGTCTCGTTACAATAGTTGTTATTTTGTTCATAAGTAATTATTTAATAGTGACCAGTGACAGAATAATTCGTAGTTCGTAATTCGTAATTCGTCGTTGTACTTCTTCAATTACGAATTACGCATTACGAATTACGAATTATGTTGGCCAGTGACCAGTTAATTCTCATCTTTGAAAGTAGAGGATTTGAATAATGAATTAATTTCTTTTTACATAAATAAATTTAGGAGCTTGTACCCTATACGTAACTAGTCAATGAAATATAAAATAAATAAAATGTTCGTCTATTAAAGATAAATTTGACATTGGTGAATATACTGAAAAACTGGGATTGGAAATTAAGTAACTTGGGTTCTCTCTGGGGCTCGGTACTCAGCGACCCGACCTCCTCAGGGCTACGATTTCTTGAGGGGCGATGACCAGGTTCGCTGTACCGTACAATATTAAAGTGGATAGGTTAAACACACCATAGATGGTTAACGTCCGATTGTTAAGAGTCATGTTCGAGTTGAAGATACTCTTGAGGTAGATGGTATTCTTCCCATCACTTCAAATAACGCTAACTCTCAATAAGTATATCTACTATAGCTACAAGGTTTTTAAACTCCTATAAGGTTTTGTATGAAACGGATTGCCATAATTGCATTTGCACTGTTCGGGCTGGCTGCGTGTACACCAAAGTCAGAACCCAGCAAGCCAACAATCCCCTCTCCTGGCAAACCCCAAACCCTACACCTGTTAAGGTGTACTAACAAAGTACTAGCTCAAAGCCTTGTTAGTATATCGATCGCGAACTTGTTGTAGCAAGCCTTCTAGTTTCAAGTCCAAAAGGTAGTTTTCGCTATCCGCATCAATGGCGATAAACCAGTTGTAATGGGTTTCAATGAGTTGGGGACGAATGCGTTCAAAAATAGCACGACACTGCATACCAAGTTCACGACGTTGCGTTTGATGGTGATGTAATTCTTCGGCTCTTCGCATAGTCTGCGACAGTATCCGTGTTCGACGTGGCTGGGATAGCTGAGTCATATTGAATAAAAGCGATTGAGGGCATTACTTCAATCATATGTCGAAGGCAACGATGACGATGAACGAAAGAGCGATAGCAGCTTACGATAAGCCTCTTACCCGTGAGTACTATCCCAGTATTTTTGAAAAAGCCGATTATATATTGAAACAAGTCGTATATAAGTGTGTATAGCAGTTATGTGTGCTTTTACAGCTCGTATGTACAAAATCATTTGAATCTTACGGCATTTGCAAGTCTTAATTAATACAATTAACTTATTAGATTTTCTATAGTCATTTAGAAACATTTTATACTGTGTTATAAAATGATGGTAGTCAGATGAAATAGGACTATTAATACACATATTTAATTTTTTTTAGAAACTAGCCATATTCTTTTCTTACCACATAACTTTCAATAAACAGTAAATATAAATTTTAAGTGTATACAGTGACACACAAATAAGAATGTTAACATGACTACTTGTCATGTCATGTTATCCATAGACTCTCAATACTGCTCAGTTAAGGGAAATAGGGGGTAAAAACAAGAAAATTGTGTTCGCGTATTCAATTATTCAGCAGCCAGGAGGAGTAACTAGTCCAGTAGCAGGGAAGTGGTACGAGTATTGGAAGTGAACTTTTCAAAGCACTTCTTTTGGACAAATCGTTGCCAATGCATGACGAACTATGTGTTTTAGCCGCAAATAGCACAAATTATTCCGGTTGGGGGGTGGACTCAATACCAATTCCGGCTCTAAGTAATTCGCGTGCAAGCACCCAAGAGAGTTGGACTCTCGCTCGCTACACCTCCATTGCTACCAAAAATCCAGCCGTCAGAAAAAGTCAGTTTCCGTCGGTAACCGTAATAAATAGTATTCAATTTATACAAATAGCTATCAAAATTACGTAATCGTCCGTGACAAGTTGAATCCTAAATCATCAGACAAACAACACAAAGGGGATAAAACAATGAACGCTCAAATGATTAAAGAACAATTCCAATTCGTTAACAGCCAATCCGAAAAGAAGCACATTACAATTTTAGGAGCAGGAATTGCAGGTTTAGTTGCTGCATACGAACTCGAACTCTTGGGACATACTGTTGAGATTTTAGAAGGTAGCCCCCGCATCGGTGGACGGGTGTGGACGCACCGCTTCGGTAATGAGCCAGATGCACCCTACGCCGAACTCGGAGCAATGCGTATTCCTAGCGACCACGAACTGACACTACATTACGTTCAAGAAATGGGATTAGCTGACAAACTGTGCAAGTTTATGACCGTGTTCGAGGAAAGCAACGCCAAAATGAACATCAACGGTCAAGTGCTGAAGATGAAAGATGCACCCCGCACCCTGCAACAAACAGAAAGCGGTCTGTTGACTGACACTCGTTACAGCGAACAAACTCGCAATTTTGCCGCTTGGCTCAAAACCATCATCAATACCATCGCACCAGGTAATCTTCGTTCTGATTTTGAGCGCGACTTGCAATCTCACCTGATGGATGAGTTGGAGCGCTTAGATTTAGATCCTTACTTTAGCGAAGACGGCGAAACCATTGATTTACACTCCTTCCTCACTCAAAATCCCAGCTTCCGTGCAAAGTGCTCCCAAGGATTGGATATCTTCCTTGGCGACATCATGACCGAAACCAGCCACGACTTGTTACAACTTAAGGGTGGAATGGATCAACTGATTCAGCGCTTGGCAACTTCAATCAAAGCGAACATCCAGTGTAATGCTGAAGTTGTTGCTTTGCGTGTAGAAAAAGACCATACCCAAATTACCTGGAAACAAAACGGTCAATTGCACACCACCAACTGTGACTACGTATTATGCACCATTCCATTCTCCATTCTTCGTAAAATGGAATTGAGTGGTTTTGACTCGCAAAAGTTAGACTCCATCCACAACACAGTTTACTGCCCTGGCACTAAAGTTGCCTTTCATACCAAGGAAGCTTTCTGGGCAAAAGAAGGTATCAAAGGTGGAGCTTCCTTCAGTGGTGAAGGTGTACGTCAAACCTACTACCCTTCTGTGAAGTTCAATCCAGAGCGCGGTAGCGTCATGTTAGCAAGCTACACCATCGGTGACGATGCCTTACGCATGGGCAAGATGTCAGAACAAGAACGTTTTGACTACGTGCAGAACACAGTCAGCAAACTTCACCCCGAACTGAATGAGACTGGTGCGATCGTAGACAAAGCATCCATTGCTTGGGGTGAGTATAAGTGGAGTGCAGGTGGATGCACAATTCATTGGGATGACAGCGAATCTAACTACTTGGCAGCGCAAAGACCCCAAAACACCCTATTCTTTGCTGGCGAACACTGCTCTAGATTCCCCGCTTGGTTGCAAGGTTCTATCGAGTCAGCGCTTGAAGCCGTTTGCGACATTGTTAAGCACAAGTCAGTAACAAAATCCACTGTAGCCAACGCCATTTCTCCCACCAATCGTCAGTTAGTAACAGTTTAAACAGTGACCACCTGACCAGTGACCACTCCCCACTCCCTACTTCCTACTCCCCGTTCCCTATTTTTAAGATGGAGGTAAGCCGACACGAAAATTTAACAGTTTGTCTATGTTTTATACCCTTTAGTTTGTACCCGCCACGTGCGGGTTTTTTGATGAGTGGGTGTCCCTGACCTTGGCGCTCAGCAGAAACCATACACACATGAGAGTATACGAGAGCGCTAATTCTTGTATCTAACGCACGCTGACCTTCCTGGTGGTCTATAGGCTACTGTCTTTGAACCAGTTGCTTAAGAGATAAAATCAACTGAAACAAAGAGTGCAATTAATCCTGTAGAGAGAGTCATCAAGACTAACCAATGCATGAAAACCATATATGTGATGAAATGAAAAAGAAACTATTGATTGTTATATACAAATACTATCCCAACTGATGTGCATTCATCGCACCTATTCCTAATAAGAACGTTAACTTTCGGTATCTTCAAACGCACAAAGCGCCCCCCGAATAGGAGAGCGCTTCTATCTAGTCTTGATGCTTTTTAGTCGCGTACTGCTATGATTAACCGTTGATAGCAGGAGCGCTGATTGCAACAGGAGCCACTTCAGCAGATGCCAAGTCGAGAGGGAAGTTGTGAGCGTTGCGCTCGTGCATCACTTCCATACCCAGGTTGGCGCG